>JAFSSU010000047.1 GCA_017450845.1 Treponema sp. | reverse complement strand
GGCCGAAGATGGCGAGCCCCTCGAAAAGCTCTTTTTTGCCCTTGAAGTAGGCTTCCAGTGTCGTTATAAGCAGGCTTTTACCGAATCTGCGCGGGCGGCTCAGGAAATAGGGCATGCCCCTCTGTACGAGCTCGTAGATGAGGGCCGTCTTGTCAATGTAGACGTAGTCTTCCGTGCGGATAGTCTCAAAGTCCTGTATGCCGACCGGCAGCTTTCGCATGTTCGCCATGAATCCAGTCTAGCATAGGGGAGGGCATTTTTCAACCGCGGCAAGGCAGGGTGTCTTCATAGATACAGCCCAGTCGCGGGGGCCGCACATGGACTGTTTCTCCTAGAATCCCTGATAGATGAAGTCGGCTGCCTCGAAGCCCGGGCCGTACTGGCCCTCAAGCAGGACGGCGAAGAGCAGGGCAAGGTATACCGCCCAGCGGAGGGGGAGGGGGCGCTTTGCAAGCCATATCCGTGCCGACCCGTATTTTTCGCGCAGGAGGGAGGCTGCCAGCAGTACGGCAAGGGAGACAAGGAGCAGCTTCTTGCCGTGTATGAGGGCAAGGCTCACGGCGGGGGCAGCTGCCCCGGTCATCGCCCCGAAAAGCATAGCGTAGACTGAGAGAGCCTGGGGAATGTCCGCGCTCCGGAAAAAGACGAGCGACAGGCAGAAGATGCCGTAAGTCCTGAGCGACTGGAAGATGTGGAAGGCAAGCGACTTCTCCGGTATGTGCAGGAGGGCATTCAGCTTCTTGAAAAGAGGCTTTGCAAGCTCGGAGAGCAGCATGACCAGCCAGTACCAGATGCCCGAGCCTATCCAGTATTTGTAAGAGCCGTGCCAGATGCCCATGACCATCCAGGAGGTGAACATTCCTATCTCTGTCGGAATCAGCTTGCCTGGCCGCTTGCCGAATCTTTTCTTCATCTTTTGCCCCAGGCTGATGATGGCGGGCGACTTGAGCAGGGGGAAGAGCACGTAGTCCTGTGACCAGCTTCCGAGCGTTATGTGCCAGCGTTTCCAGAATTCCTGTACGGTCCTAGAGAAGAAGGGGGAGTTGAAGTTTTCCTTGAGCCGTATGCCGAAAAGCTCCGCTGCGCCCAGCACTATGTCAAGGCAGCCGGAAAAGTCCGTGTAGAGCTGCAAGGGGTACAATATGACCGCTACCGCCGCCCAGCGTCCGCCCATCCCGCCGAGGTCTGAGTAGACCATGTCCACTACGGCTCCGATCCGGGCTGAGATGACGAGCTTCTTGAAGAAGCCCCAGACAATCCGCTGTGCGCCGAGCGTGACGTTCTCATAGCTTGGCCGTGCCCCTTCGTAGAGGGCTGACAGGTCTTCCCGCCGGCTTATGGGCCCGCTCGTCATCTGAGGGAAGAAGATGACGAAGAGGAAGAGCTTCAGGAAGTTCCGCTCAGGCTTTATGCTGTCCCAGTGGCAGTCCAGTATGTAGGCGATGACCTGCATGACATAGTAGCTCATGCCGATTGCGGCGGGGAGGGAAGGGGCTGTGGGGAACAGGGGCCTCCAGTAGCCGCCTCCCTTGAAGACGAGCCAGAGCAGGACGTTCAGTGCGATTGCCGCCCCGACCAGCAGTTTCCCGCTTTTGCCCTTCGCCCGCTGTTTTGAATCGGCAAGCGTCGCGACGTATGCCGACACTGTGGAAGCGAGGGGGAGGGCGAGCAGGATTGGGCTGGAGCCGTAGATGAAGAAGGCGAGGCTGAACGCCAGAAGGACGGGCCAGCGGAATCTTTTCCCCGCAAGGCAATAGGCTGCGAGGAGCAGGGCGAGGAAAAGGAGGAATGAGAACGTGGTCAGCGGCAATGGCTGTCCTGCCGCGCTTTACTGGAGCTTGGAGAGGATGATGTCCACCATCTCCCCGACGTTCTTGAGCTTGTTCGTCTGCCCCATGCTGAACTTTATGCCGAACTCTTTCTCGACAGCGACGACGAGGTTGATGTGCTCGAACGAGTCCCAGTCCTCAATGTCATCGGCAGTCGTCGCGTCCGTCACGTGGATGGACTCATCGTCGAACACGTCCTGAAACACCTTGTCAAGACGCGTGTATATCTCTTCCCTTGTCATATTCAGTTCACTCCTGTTACGTTGATATGTTTGTTCCGTTTCTCGTAGCCTGCGGTCTCAATCATGCAGACGGAATTCCCGTCCGCATCCTCCGAGACCTTGCTGAAGCCCATCGTCGTATAAAAATCTTTCACCATCTTGTTCTTGGCGGTCGGGTAGTAGTAGCCCCAGATCTTACCGATGCCGCGCTTCTGACATTCTGCGACGAGGGAGTCCAGCATCGCGTCCTCCATGCCCCGGCGAAGGACCCGGCAGCTCATCAGCCAGAGGTCAATGTGGAATTCCACGCCGTCCGCAGAGGGGCTGTCTTTCTGCCCCCGGTGGCCGAAGACGACCGAAACCACGCCGTTGTCCCCGAACTTGTCCGCAAGCTTTCCGTAGAGGGTAATATAAGAGGAATCCGCCGCGACGGCCTCTATGTCCGCCTGAGTGCAGCGTCTGGTCGTCAGGTTGAACTGGTTGCTTTTGTTTGTCAGCTGGGCAATCCGGGACATATAGAGGGGGGCGAAGGGTGCTATCTCGCCCTGCATCTCCAGGCTTTCCAGGTATGATCCGTAATCCGCGAAGCTTGCCTCGCTCTTCTTGCGATCGGCATTCGCCCTGTACATCTCGTTGCGCTTGAGGTCATCGGCGGAGAATGCCGTTAGCTCAAAGTAGCCCGCCCTGTCAATCGTGCTGATGTAATGCTCAGGCTCGGGCATCTCGGGGACCGCCGCCCCCGGCACCCCCTGCCTGACGATCTCGCGCTCGGCGGGGTTGTCGTCCACGAACACGATCGCGTCATCGCCGATGTTCAGGTCGTCCGCTATGGCAAGCAGGTTCCTGTCCTTGCTGTCCCAGTTGGCCTTTATGTCTATGAAGTCATCTTTCTTGAGTATGCTGTCCGGCCGGGCAAGGCCTGCGAGCGCGTTCTCCGCGTCGTTCTTGGAGTTCACCGTCAGGAGAACGCCGATGTCCTTCTGCGATTTGATGTAGGACTGGAACTCGCTATAGAGCTGGGCGACGGGGGTCTCCTGCCCGATTTCTATGTTGTCCGCCCCGTCGTCGCCGACAATGCCGCCCCAGAGGGTGTTGTCCAGGTCCAGCGCGAGGGCTTTCTTGTTCTTGCCGTATATCGACTTGATGATGTTCGCGAGGTTGTATGAGAACGCGGGAATCGCGGGCACGGCGAGGATGTACTTGTACATGTGGTAGTAGAAGGGGTTCGCCCACTGCTCAAGCCCGTAGCTAGCGGCCAGGTAGTTGATGTCGTTTATGTAGAAGTTCTCGTGGCTGTCCGCCCAGCCTGCAAGCTTCTCGTTGAGCCGGGAGGTGAAGCGGACGCGGCCCCGCCAGTCCCATGCGTCCCGGTTGCCCATGAGTCTCCATGCGGGCAGCTCGAAGTTGTTCTGTATGACCGGGCAGGAATATGTCCCGGCAATCTTTTCCCAGAGCTGCCTGTAGCGGGCAAAGCAGGACTCAAGCTTTGCGTCCACGTCCTCCCGGCTGTCCGTGACGGCGGGCCAGTCCGTGATGTTCCTGCTGCTCGTGTGGACAAAGATGATGTCTGGCTTGAAGGCGACCAGCTCCGGGCTGTCGAACATCGCGTCGTTCCAGCCCTGGGCGTACTCGGACTCGTAGAAAGAGGGCTCTATTCCGTAGTTGAGCAGGAAAAGCTCAAGCACGTCCTTGATGTCATGGGTCGTGGACATGCCGAGGACGGCTATCCTCTTCTGGAGCCTCTTGCAGTCCTCCGCGAGCAGCCTGCGGCGCAGCTTCTTCTTGTTCGTCAGTATATAACTAGAGTCAAATGGATATTCCAGCTCCCTCAAGGCCCCGTCTCCTGTTTTTCTTGATATTCTAACAAGTTCTGAATTTTTTGTAAAGTTATGCTTTTGGTATGTGTATGGAGCGGGGGCGGGGTCCCCATAGCGAGCGTTTGATTGCCTGCGGCAGTCAGAGCGCCGTGTAGATGATGTTCTTTATCTTGCGGGCGACAGGGGACAGGCCGGTGTCCACCCTCTGCATCATCAGGACGACGGCAAGCTCGTTGGCCCGGTCCACCAGCATGAAGGTGCCGAGCCAGCCGTCCCAGCCGAACTCTCCCTTTTCGCTTACCGTCAGGCTCCGGCCCGGCTCCTTCATCACCCGCATCAGGTTGGCGTAGCTGTAGCCGGGCAGCTGGGGCTGAGTCCGCTCGAACGCTTTCTGCTGCCTCCTGTCAAGGCAGCCGGAGCCGATGAAGTCCGCCGCCCTCCCGGACAGGATCTTGGCCCCGCCGTAGCTGCCGCGCCCGAGCAGCATCAGGCAGAACTTCATGTAATCGTCCACCGTGGAGACAAGGCCAGCGCCCCCGGACTCGAACCTCGGCGGGCGTGTCATTTTGTTGGAGACGCCCAGCCTGTTCTCAGTGAAAAGCGTGCAGCCCT
The DNA here is from genome assembly GCA_017450845.1 of Treponema sp. Taxonomy (GTDB): domain Bacteria; phylum Spirochaetota; class Spirochaetia; order Treponematales; family Treponemataceae; genus Treponema_D. The sequence goes on along the minus strand of JAFSSU010000047.1, from coordinate 526 downwards.
TTTTCTTGTTGGAGCAGTCGTAGACCTTGGCAAACCGGGCCTGTTTGTCCTGTGGAACGTAAAAAGCCGTGTCCTTCATGCCGAGGGGGCCGAACAGCTTCTTTTGCAGGAATTCCGAGAACTTCATGCCGGAGGCCCTCTCTATGACAGCCCCCATCACGTCGGCGGAAAGCCCGTATTCCCAGCTGCTGCCCGGGACGAAGTCGAGCGGCACGAAGCTCAGGAGGGAAGCGAATTCCACCGTGTCCATGCCGTCGCTCCTGTCTGCCTTCAGGTCCAGCTCACGGATGAGCTCGGAAGTACGCTTGCGGCCATCGTTCTCCTCACCCCCGTAGCTCAGGCCGCTGGTCATGTTCATCAGGTCCTTGAGCAGGATTTGCCGGGGGGATTCCTTGACCTTGCCATTTTTGTCGCAGTAGCTTATGCGGGAGAACTCCGGGATGTAGGAATCGAGCTCCTCCATCAGGTCGATTTTGCCTTCTTGGAGCAATACCGCCGCCGCCACGGACGTGACCGGCTTTGTCAT
>JAFSSU010000046.1 GCA_017450845.1 Treponema sp. | reverse complement strand
TTTCAGCGGGATAAGGAGCGTGGACCTGAGCGGCTGGGATACTTCCAAGGTGACGGACATGAGCCAAATGTTCTATTACAGCAGTCTGAGGAGCGTGAACCTGAGCGGCTGGGACACCTCCCGCGTGACGAACATGAGCGAGATGTTCTATCAGTGCAGAGAACTGACGAGCGTAGACCTGAGTGGCTGGGACACATCCCGCGTGACGGACATGAGCAATATGTTCTATGAGTGCGTGTTCCTGACGAGCCTGGACCTGAGCGGCTGGGACACATCCCGCGTGACGGACATGAGCAATATGTTCTCTGACTGCGTGTACCTGACGAGCCTGGACCTGAGTGGCTGGGACACCTCCCGTGTGGAGAACATGAGCAAGATGTTCTATGACTGCAGAAGCCTTCTGGCCATCTATGCGTCTCCATCATTCGTGACGGATTCTGTTACAGACGCTACCAATATGTTCTACATCTGTAATGCCCTTCGCGGCGGGGCGGGCACGACTTATGATTCCAATAACATTGGCGCGGCCTATGCCCGCATAGACGGCGGCCCGTCCGCCCCCGGCTACTTCACCGCCCGCTAGAAGCCGCGAGCCACCCCGGCTTCCCTGTCGGGAAGCCTACGAGCTTGTGCTGTGCACAAGCTCGCGGTTCATTCCTCTACTCGCCATCTGCATGCCACTTCGAGCAAGAGGCGGGGCTGACTGGGGGCCATGCGCCCCCGGGCCTCCGGAACTTCAGCGTCGGCTTCCGCGTCGTCCGCAACGCCGACTGACCGGGCAGCCCCGCACCGCAGCCTCCTCTCCCGCCAGACGACGGGGCGGGGGGTGGCTTGGTTACAATTTGTCAAGCTTTAGCAGGTGTAATCTTGACTTGTCAAAACAGCAGGAATGTCTTAAAATAAAGGTATGGGAGAGAGGGACATAGCTGAGAAGACGCTGGAAGCCTATGATGACGTGTTCTCTGACATCATAAATGTCCTGCTGTTTGACGGCAGGCAGCTGGTGAAGGAGGACGAGCTGAGCGATGCTGCGCCTCTGTCAGGCTACAAGGATTCCGATGGAAAGATGCACGACCAAGAACGGGATGTCGCCAAGTACTGGAGGAACGGTAGCATCCGAATTTGTCTGTATGGGCTTGAAAATCAGACAGACATCGACGTTGACATTCCTCTTAGGGTGATAGGCTACGATGGTGCAGGGTATCGGTCGCAGATATTGGCGGACAAGGATAAGGACGGGAAGAAAAAGAAGAAGCCCCGCTATCCGGTCGTGACTCTGGTGCTGTACTTCGGCATGGATAGGTGGAAGAAGCACAGGAGTCTGCTTGAGTGCCTTGAGATACCGCCGGAGCTTAAGCCCTATGTCAGCGACTATAAGGTGAACGTGTTTGAGATAGCATGGTTGAAGCCTGAGACAGTGGCCATGTTCAGGAGCGATTTCAAGATAGTGGCGGACTACTTTGTCCAGCTGCGCATGAACAAGGAGTACAAGCCTTCTGCGGAGACCATCCGGCATGTGCACGAGGTTCTTCAGCTGATGGCCGTGCTAACCAAGGACAGCCGTTTTGAGGAAGTACAAATACCGCCAAGGGCGGAAGGAGGAATAGTTATGTGCGAGGTTCTGGACAAGGTTGAGAAAAGGGGATACGAATCCGGGCAGAACACCATCCTGACCCTTAATAAGCGGCTGATAGCATCCGGTCGCATAGACGACCTGAGCCGGGCCAGCACGGACAGCGAGTATTTGGCACAGCTCCTTAAGGAAGAGGGCCTGCAACCAAGAGCTTTTGCGGGTGAATCAGCTTCGGTTGTGACTCCCTGACGGCCTGTGGGCGGGGGCAAGTACCTGCGCCTCCTACAGGCTGAAATGATGCAGACAGACCATCTCGAATGCCAGCCCTCCCCACGCATAATAGGCGGGAGTTCCCATGAAGTCAACCCACGAGCCGACTTTTCCAACGTCCTGACGCAGGTGCAGAGTCATGCTCAGCCATGACCACAAGTTCCGGCAGTACGAGGCGGACGGCCTCCAGCTTTTGTGGTAGGGCAGGCGGCTGTTTGACGGCAGTCAGCTGGTGAGGGAGTGAGAACGACACTTTTTCCGCGCAAGTTTGTACGCCAGTTGCCGATATAAAAGGTGAGGTGCTACATGATTAGAGGATGGTACATCGGGGCCAGCGGCATGAATGCCCAGCAGAACAGGCTGGACACAATCTCCAACAACCTGGCGAACGTTGACACTACAGGCTTCAAGAAAGACATTCCCGTGAGCAAGGAATTCAGCGAGCTTCTCCTTCGCAGGAGCAAGGCGGATGGCGTTTACAAAACTCCTTTCGGCTCCGCCGACGTTGCCCCTGTAATAGGAAAGATAGGCCTGGGCGTGGAGACGAACGAGCTGTACACGGACTTTGATCAGGGTTCATTCAAATCCACCGACACGTCCACCGACTTTGCCCTGAGCGGCAAGGGATTCTTCGTCGTCCAGACACCGGACGGCGAGCGCTTCACGAGGAACGGCAATTTCCATCTCGGCAAAGAGGGAATCCTGCTGACCAAGGAAGGCTACCCGCTGATGGGGGAGAGCGGCCCCATCCACGTCAAGGACGACAAGTTCGTCGTCAACAAGGACGGCATGGTCTACAACGCGGACGACAATGCCCTTGTGGACCGGGTCAAGATCGTCAGGTTCGACAACGAGCGTTACCTCAAGAAGCAGGGCTCGTCCTTCTGGAAAACAAACGACATTGCGGGGCCTTACCACATCGCCGAGGGGAACGAGCGTCCCCAGCTGCTCCAGGCCTACACCGAGACGAGCAACGTCAACGTCGTCAACGAGATGGTGCAGATGATCGAGGTGAACCGCGCCTACGAGGCCAACCAGAAGTCCATCGAGACCGAGGACGACATGCTGGGCACCCTGTGGACCAAGACGACCGAAGTTCAGGCATAATGCCGCGGGGAAAATCGTCCGATAGTATAAGCAAGTAAGACAAGAAGAGGATGCAGTAATATGGTACGAAGCTTGTGGAACGCAGCGACCGGCATGAACGGCCAGCAGATGAACATAGACACTATCTCGAACAACCTCGCCAACGTCAACACGACGGGCTTCAAGCAGCACCGGGCGGAGTTCGAGGACCTGATGTACCAGACCGTCAAGAAGTCCGGCACCCCCGCCACCGAGGACACCGTTACCCCGGTCGGCCTGCAGCAGGGGACGGGCGTCAAGGTCGCCGCCACCCAGCGCATCATGACCCAGGGCTCGCTCCAGGCGACCGGCGTTGACACCGACATAGCGATCGTCGGCGACGGATTTTTCCGCGTGGAGCAGTACGACGGCAGCTGGGCCTATACCCGCGACGGCTCCTTCAAGGTGGACTCCAACGGCCAGATGGTCAACGCGAACGGCCTCCGCCTCATCCCTGAGATTATCCTTCCCGAGGGCTTCCAGCTGGAGACCCTCGCCATAAGCAACGACGGCCGCGTCAACGTGCGCGTCAACGGCGGGCTTGAGCCGGTCGAAGTCGGCCAGCTGGAGCTCTACCGCTTCCCCAACGAGGTGGGCCTTGAGAACCTGGGCGACAACCTCTACAAGGTGACCAACGCCTCCGGCGCTCCTATAGCGGGCCGTCCCGGATTCGAGGGCATGGGCGTTACAAAGCACAAATTCCTTGAGATGAGCAACGTCTCCGTCGTCAACGAGATGGTGCAGATGATCGTCGCCCAGAGGGCCTACGAGTTCAACTCCAAGGCAATCCAGACGAGCGACACGATGCTCCAGACCGCCGTCGGAATCAAGCGCTAGGGCAGGTGGTTAGATGGACGTACAGGGCATAGGCGGCTTTTCCGCGACGAACTACCTGTCTGATGGCACGGCCTCGGTCAACGCCGCCCGCAGCCAGAGCGAGATAGGAAAGTTCGAGGATCTGGTCAAGTCGATGACGGCAAAGGACAAGGCGGGCAAAAACGCCCCCTCCGTCTCCTCAAGCCAGGTCAACCGCACGAACAGGCTGACCGGTGACTATACGAAGGGCTTCGCCGGAGCCTACACTTCAGAAAAGGACAAGGCGGCCAAGCCCCAGGGCTTCGCCGCGAACTCCAAGACGAGCAAGGGAAAGACCCCGGTGATTGACCGGACGAGCACGCTTTACGAGCAGTCGATGGAGCTGGAGAACTACATGGTCAAGATGATGCTGTCCTCCGCCCGCAAGACCGTGATGAAAAGCTCTCTTTCCGGCGAGGGGAACTCCTACGCCCGCGATATGTACGAGGACATGCTCTACGACAACTATGCCGAGGCATTGACGAAGGATGCAGGTTTTGGTCTTGCCGACCAGATCTACATAGAGTTATCAGGACAAAAATAGCATTTAAAAACACTTGACGAGGCCAGCCCCATTGAAGGACGCATACCGCCCTTAGATGGGGCCGGCTTTTTTTGCCTTGACCCGGATCGCCGCACCGTGCTATGATTTCAGCGGAAGCTATGCGCGAGACTTTTTTTTTACTATGCGGAGGCGAAGCTCGTCTGCCTGCTGATTTAGCTGCAGCAAGCGGCATTTCATCGCGCGTTACGGCGGGGACGAGTTCATCATCGCCGCGATTGCCGACAGAGAGGAAGATGCCCTGCATCACTGCCTGTCCGCGGCGGACGCGGAGCTCTACAAAATCAAGCGGGCCCGAGAGTAAGGGGAGTCCTGCCCTTGAAAGCCTCCCCGCATTGTGGTAGAATTCTTCCGTAAGAATCGCCCCCTTGTGCGGGGGGCATAAGGAGCCGCCATTTTTTATGGAACAGATTATCACAAGCTTTTTGGACACCGACCTCTACAAGTTCAGCATGGGGCAGCTTGCCATGCGGATGTACGGGGATGCGAACGTCGAGTGGAAGTTCGTCTGCCGCAACAAGGACATGCGTTTTACCCCGGAGATGGTGGAGGAGATAAAGAGGCAGATAGCCCTCTACTGCCAGGTGCAGTTCAAGAAGGAGGAGCTGGACTACCTTTCTTCCATAAAATGGCTGGACAAGGGCTACATCTCCTTCCTCGCCGTCTGGCATCCCATGCTGGAGCACTTCATCATAAACACGGACGCAGAGTGCGGGCTGAACATCAGGACGGTCGGCCCCTGGTTCCTGACGATTTACTACGAGATTCCCGTCCTTTCCATCGTCAACAACGTCTACTTCGCCTACCAGTACAAGGACCGCTACCAGGAGATAGCGGACTCGGCGATAGAGCGGGCTAAGGGAAAGATTGAGAGCCTGGGCAGCGGCAAGTACGAGATAGGGGCTTTCAGCGAGTTCGGCACCCGCCGCCGCTTCAACAAGGGGACCCAAGAACAGATTATCAGGATGTTCAAGGATGCGAACAACTCCGGCAAGCTCGGCGGCAGCGTCTTCTCCGGCACTTCCAACGTGGAGATTGCGATGAAGGAGGGACTTACCGCAATCGGTACGATGGCTCACGAGGTCTTCATGGTGACGGGGCAGGGCTACCCGGAGCGCAACCCCGCCTATTCCAATAAGTTCGTCATGGACGACTGGCACGAGCTCTACGGCGTTCAGCTGGGAATTGCGCTTACGGACTGCATCACGACGGACTGCTTCCTCCTGGACTTTGACGTGAAGAACGCCACGCTCTTCAGCGGGGTGCGCAACGACTCCGGCGACCCGATCGAGTGGGGCGAGAAGATGATTGCCCATTACAAGAAGCTCGGCATAGACCCCGCCAAAAAGACCCTGCTCTTCTCCGACAGCCTGGACTTCGAGCGGGCTACCAAGATTTACCGGCACTTCAAGGACCGGACCCGCGTTGCGTTCGGCATCGGAACCTTCTTGGTCAACGACACATGCGTGGAGCCCCTGAACATCGTGATGAAGACCGTAAAGGCGAACGGCATCCCCGTCGTCAAGATTTCCGACTCGCCGGGAAAGGGAATCGGCGAGAACAAGCAGTACGAGGAGTACTTGCAGCGAGCCATCAACTGGCGGCTGGGGAAGTACTAGCGTGACGGTCATCGCGGAAATCGGAACCGCCCACGCAGGCTCCCTGGACAAGGCCTTTGCCCTGATTGACGCGGCGGCGGATGCAGGGGCTGACTGCGTCAAGTTCCAGTGGGTCTACGCCGATGAGATCCTGCACCCGGACACGGGCTTCGTGACGCTGCCGGGCGGGGCGGTCAGGCTCTACGACCGCTTCCGGTCTCTGGAACTGGACTCCTCTTTCTTTGCCTCCTGCCTGGACTACGCCCACAAGAAGGGCCTTCTCTTCGCCTGCTCTCCCTTTGGACTGCGGTCCTTGAGGGAGCTTGCCGCGATACAACCTGATGCCATAAAGATAGCCAGCCCGGAGGTGAACCACTATCCGCTTCTGGAAGCCTGTGCCTCATATTACGGGAAGATTCCGATCATTCTTTCCAGCGGAGTTTCCCGCTTGGGCGACATAGAGAATGCCGTGGACATCCTGGAGGGGGAAGGGGACAAACCCTGCGGTGGTCTTGCTGTCAGCGGGGACAGGGAATTGCCTCCGCTGACGCTGCTCCACTGCATCACGAGCTATCCTGCCCCGGAGGAAGAGTACAACGTCCGTTGCGTCGAGACTCTCCGCAGGGTGTTCTGCCTTCCCACCGGGATAAGCGACCACAGCATGGACCCGGTGCTCATTCCCGTTCTGACGGTGGCGGAAGGCGGTGTGATGATAGAGAAGCACATCACGCTCAGCCGCAAGACCGACGGCCTTGATGACCCCGTCGCGCTGGAGCCGGAGCAGTTCGCCCAGATGGTGCAGGCGGTTCACCAAGCCCGGGCCGTTATCCGAAAGTGCGAGAAAGACGGCTGCCCGCAGGCCGCTCCTGTCGAAATCTTCCGTCAGATGGCGGAGCAGTACGGCGAGGACAAGGTCTCTGCGGCGTTGGGAAGCGGAGGTAAGCGGCTTGCTCTGAGCGAGCGGGCCAATTACGGCAGGACAAACCGGAGCCTGCACTACATGCGGGCGATGAAGAAAGGCGAGCGGATAGGGGAGGGCGATGTCTCGATTCTCCGCACCGAGAAAGTCCTGACTCCCGGCATCTCACCGGAATACGCCCGGCTGGTCGCTGGCTGCGTACTGACCCGCGACGTCGGGGCCGGGGCTGGCGTGGACTGGGAAGACCTGATCACGCGCTGCCCTTGACTTTGGCTTATTCTACGCTACAATAGAGAAAAAGGAAAAAAGGAGTTTTCCATGAAGCGAACCGCATTGTTTATTTCAGCTTGTATTGCTGCCGCCTCCCTGTGCGCCGCGCAGGAGGCTCTGGGCGACCCGGAGGTCAGGGATGAGAGCTCCGTCGTTCAGCTTGTCGCGGACGAATCTCAGCCGGAGGCCGTCTCCGGGGAGGATTCTGACGGCACGGTCCCGAACACGGATGTCCTCCGCGACCTTGAGCGTGAAAGCTATGGCTGGGCCTTTGACAAATTCGCCGCCTTCGTGCAGGACGGCGACATGTGCGACGTGGGGACAGCCCTCTTTGAGGATTCCCTCCGCGGCGAGGCGATGCGCGACCACCCCGACTGGCCTATCTGGGCAGTTGACCTTGCGCTGGATGACGCGAGGGACACCTATCTCCGTAAGCTCTTGTTCGCCCGATGAGGAGGCTTTCCAAGGCGCAGGGCATCCTCTTCTTCTACATATTTGACCTTGCCCTGCTTCTTCTCCTCATCTTATCCTTCTTGCCCTTCATGCGGAGGAGGGGGCCGTCCGCCAAGGATACTGCCCTGCTGAACCCCGCGCACAAGGATAAAGTCTTTCGCATCGAGTTGTCCCAGGGCGGGGGCGGCATCTTTTCTTCCGGTCGGAAGGTCTGCCTGGAAAAGGCCGGCGGAATCTGGCTCGGCAGCTCCAGCGACGGGAACGGGGAGTTCGTCTGGCCCGCCGACATGCAGGCCGTGGACAAGCTTCTGGAGCTCGCCTCGTCCGTCATACGCTCTTACGAGAAGTCCTCCTCCCGCAAGGACTGGGGGAAATTCGGCATAACGGACGGTGAGGCATTTTCCCTTTCTTTTTACGATTCATCGCAGAAGACACTCTCATACCTCTATTTTGGTGGAGATGACCCGCTGACCGGCCGAATTTACGTCAGGTCAGCCTCGGACGTGACTGTCTACGAGCTGGACGCTGGCATCCAGCCTTACCTGACGGCGGACGAGTCCTTCTGGGCAGACCCCTTCCTGTATCCCCAGTGCCTGACCGGGCTGGGCCGGGCGGAGGCAGAGGAAGGCCTGCGCCGGGGAAAGCTTGAGAATATCCGGCCCCGCGAGGGGCTTGAGGCAGATTATTCCGGCAGATTGTACTTCGGAAACGGGGCGGAGATTTTGTTCAGGATATACAAGAAGGAGTCCTCGTACATAGTCATCCCGGCCCTTACCCCCGGACTTGCCGCCTCGGACGAGGAGCGGGCGGCGATTTCCCGGATCAGCTACCGCTACGGCATAAGCGGGCTGACGCTGGGCAACCTGCTTGAGGAGCTCAGGCAGGCGGAGTAGTCAGTCCGTCGTTATCTTGTCGATGATGATGCTGACTTCCTCCAGCATGATTCCGGTGTTCTTCTCGATGTTTCCGATGATGTATTCCTGAAGCTGGCGGATTGTTCCTGTCAGCTGCTTTCCGAAAGGAACGTCGATTGTCAGCACGAGCCGGTAGCCCTGCTTCTCAGGTTTGATGACGAGCTTCCGCACGTGAATCTTTATGTCGTGGTCCTGATCGAACTGGTCAATGCAGTGCAGGGTCATCTCGACCAGGGCTGCCTGCGAGATTTCCAGCCGTCCCTTCTTGCTGAACTCCGGGGTAACGATGGACTTCTCGTCCATCTTGTCTTTCTTGAGCTTCTTCATGCTCTTCCCCAGCTCATTGGAAAGGAAGTCCCTGACCGAGGAGTAGAATATCTGAGGGTAGGATTTCTTGACCTCGATCGCAGGGACGGGGATGACATGCTTGCCCTCGGAATTCCGGCTGACGATGGCTTTCTGGATTTCCTCCTGGCTTGCAATCTGCTCGATGTTGATGATTTTCTCCGGCTGGGGAATCTGCAGGCGGTCGCATATCTTCTGCACCATCTTCTCGCTGGTACCGATGATGAGTATTTTCTTTACGTTCTGCTTCTGTATTGCCTTGGCGACCGCATCCCGGTGTTCCTTGTCGTCAAACAGGGCGACGCGGACTGCCCCCATGTAGGTCTTCTCATGCTTGGCGGACTTTCCCGCTACGATTTTCTCGTCCTGTATCAGGAGCCCGTCATCGATAATCGCTGTCAGCGCATATTGCTCGGCAATAAGCTTGGCGCGGAAGCTTTTGCCTGTGCCGCTTTTTCCGACGAGGGCGTAGATTGTCATTCCGTTGTTCCGGAGCCTGGAAAGAAAACTCATAGCTTTACTGGTAAATTATACTTCCTGATGTGGAGTTTTGCAAGCTTTGCGGCGGGAAAAACTGCATTGCAGCCGAGAACTCCTCCGGCAGTGGGGCTTCTACCGATTCAGGCAGGGAGAGGGGGTTGTCCGGGGGGAATTCCATGCGGAGGGCATGCAGGAAGAAGTTGCCGCCACGTGAGCGTCCGACGGGGTTGTCATCACCGGCACGACTTTCCGCATCCCGGGGTAAGCCGCCGTATGCCGTGTCGCCGTACAGGGGGTGGCCCCTCAGGGCGGACTGGGCCCGTATCTGGTGCTTGCGCCCGGTCAAAAGCTCGTACTGCACTAGGGTAAGCTCGTTCTTCCCTGAATATCCGTGGCTGACTGGGTGCACTTGAGTCCGTGCGAGGCTGCTCCTGCCTTTCCTGCCGTCCCCTGCCGCTTCCGCCCGCCGTACGGTGTGGAAGCAGGTGCCCCGGTTGCCGCCGCTCCCGCTGTCTGCTGCAAGCCAGTCCTCCCACAGGGCATCTTCTT
>JAFSSU010000006.1 GCA_017450845.1 Treponema sp. | reverse complement strand
CGTACAGCCATCTATGAATTTACACCAGTTGGCGGCGTTCTTCAAGTCCTTGTTCACTTCCCCCGGAACCTTCAGGTCGAAGAAGAGGATCTGGAGCCTGTCAGCAAAGACTGACCCGTCGTCCAATCTCATCATTGCCCTATGGTAGAACTTCCTGCCCCCGGGCTTCCCATCCTCCCCGAACAGGTCAAAGTCGATGAGGAAAATCTGATAGACGCTCGGGGTAGTCTTGTACTGCTTCCCCTTCTTGAGGCTTCCGGCGTAGAGCTTGCAGGCATAGAAGAGCGACCGTAATTTCTGGTCATCGTCTGCCTTGGTAAGCTGCAACTCTATGTCTGCCTTCTGACCGTCATTAAACTCACAATTAACGTCCAGCCGGGACATCTTGCCCTTCGGCATCTCCGGGACCAGCTCGGAATTCCTCACTCTCGCCGTGGTGACCTCCCGCCCAGTCATCGCACTCAGAATTGAGCGGAGACAGGCATTCGACTCCGGCGTGGAATCGGAGAGGAACATCTTGAAGGTCGCGTCGTCCTTCAAGGGAAGCGGCATCCTCTGGGCCGCCATCCGGGCGGCCAGGTCCATCAGATCTTTGTGGAAGGCGGGAGCACCGCCTTTGCCCCTCACGGAGCGTCTTTTGTTCTTATGTTTATTCTGCATACACTATTACTATGGTATGCGCCCCTCCTTTTTGGACAATTCGCGGGGAGAATTCTGAAAAAAAATCGCCCGGCCACTGTGTCCCAGCGACCGAGCGGCAGGAAGGGGCACGGAGGCCGCCCCGTAACATGCGGGGTGGCTCCCTGCGGCCACTCAGCTACTCGTCCTTTTTGAAATCGTTGCCGGCCAGCAACAGGCAGACCGCAGCAACCGCTCCCAAAATATACGAGATGAAAATCGCAGTCGGGTTCTTTATCTGCATCACGATGGCAAGGACACTTCCTATACCCCACCATATCGTCAGGGTACGGGCCCACTTCTTCAGGTGCAGCAGTCCGAAGAAAACGATGATGTCTATGCCGTAGTAGACAATCAGGAACACAATGAGGATTCCCTCAAGGTCGAACGGGAGCGGGAACATAGAGAACGCATCAGCTATCTCGTCAGCAAGTATAAAGCCAAGTATGAGACCAATCACCGCGGACAGCAGCTCACAGACAGTCCCGACCTTCGTAAGAATGGAAGACTCTTTCCACTTATCCAAATTCATATTCTTCTCCTATAAAATTAAAATGAAAATCCGCCCAAATCCAGGCCGCCCAAACCGGCGGAACCAGAGGAGCCCGACATCTTGGACACTGCCGCCGTATAGCGGTTGGTCAGTTCCAAGTACTTCATCGAGTCGCTGTTCGTCCAGTCATCGGAATCGTCCAGCTTGTCGGCTTTGTCCGCCAGCTTGACGGACTCAAGGCTCAGCCTGGTCAGGGAAATGGCATCGTTCTTCGTCGCGGCCGTCTCCGCCTTCTCCACGAACTTCTCGTATTCCGCGAGGAAGTCGTCGATCTGCTTGCGGCTCTTGCTCTTTTTCGCGTCCGTAGCTTTGTCTTTCGGCTTGTCATCATCATCGTCCGACGTATCCAGAGTACCGACCGATTCAGCGAGCTTCCCGTATTCCTTCATCAGGTCGCCCAACTGGCCGATAGCCTCATCAAGGTCATCGGTGTCATCCTTGTCCGTTTCCTCCACCGTGCCGCTCACGCCCGAGCTGTCGTTTGAGCGGCTTTCCCGGCTTGGACTCGTATTGCCGTTCTGCTTGTTCCCGCCACCGCAGGAGATAAGCCCCGCCAGCAACAACCCGAAGGATGCCGACGCAAAGAAAACTTTCTTGAACTTACTCATATAGTTCTCCGTTCAATAAATTAAGAATGGGGGAATCATAAAGCTTTTTCCAGGACGGAACTAGAGTACAACGCACGGAATCTTAGTGCGTTTGGGAAAAATTTCAAATTGGATTCCAAGTTTTCCATTATCTTTAAGCACGACGACCGTTCAGGAAGGGCCGAACAGCCGTTCAGGACGGGCCGAACAGCCGTTCAGGCGCGGGCTGAAAAGCTTTCAGGCGCGGGCTGAAAAGCTTTCAGGCGAGAGCTGAAAAGCCGTTATGCGAGTCCAGAACAGGCGCACCGGGTGTCAGGTTGCAGGACCTGTAACCTTCCACTCGCTGATGTTCCTCCGTTCGCTGGAGAATACCGCGCCGCCCCTGACGAGCGTACGGCTGTCCGCCGCATATGGGGCGGCATAGCCCTGAGCCTCTATCTGGGCCAGGGCCTCGTCCGCGCTCCCGTCACGCTTGAACTCGAATATGTACACATACCTGTCAGTCTCCACGATGCAGTCGGCGCGTCCTTTCGCCGTATGCTGTTCCACCTGCACGAACTGCCCGAGCAGGAGGAAGGTCAGGTAGACGACGTTCTGGAAGTCACGCTCAAGCATCGCCTCGTCGGCAGTGCCATTGGCGTAGGGCAGGCGGGCGAAGAGGGCCGTGAAGCGGTCACGGAGTCCGTCCGTGTTGCCGGTCTTTATGTCCCGCCCGAAGCTCCGCACGTCCAGCGGACCGGGGCTGTTCAGGTACACGGGGAAAAGGCTTGCGGTGAAGCCGTACTTCACCTCGTCGTTCGGGTAGCCCAGGGTCAGGCTGTCGAATTCGCTGTCATACGCCTTGATGGTAAGGTATCCCGACTGGTACAAAAGGGGCACGATGTCCGGATTGTCGGGCCGATAGTCGGAAATTGCGTCCTCGGAGCTGTACAGGCTGCCGTCGCTGAAACTGCGGGGGTTGAAGTTCATCTCCTTGAGCCTCTTGACCAGGAAGGTCGGTG
>JAFSSU010000005.1 GCA_017450845.1 Treponema sp. | reverse complement strand
GGCGTGCACGTCCCCGTCCTTGCCTGGGGCATCGGCATAGACCGCATGGCCCTGATGGCCCTGGGACTGAACGACCTGCGCGAGCTGTTCAGCGAGGACGTCGAGAAAGTCCGCCTCCGCAAGGCCAAGTTCTAGCCGGACGACAGCTGCATGGAAATACGAAAGGCGACAAAGGAAGATCTGCCCGCCATACTGGCGCTGTATGAATATGCCCGTGCTTTTATGGCACAAAACGGCAATGCAAGCCAGTGGGGAACAACGAATCCGCCCCGAACGCTCATTGAGAGCGACATTGCGGCCGGGAAAAGCTATGTCTGCATTGCGGAGGGGAAGATAGCGGCTGTGTTCTACTTTGCCGTCGAGCGCGAGCCGACCTACACCGTCATCTCCGGTTCCTGGCTGAACGATGCCCCCTACGGCGTCGTTCACCGGATTGCTTCGGACGGCAGTACGAAAGGGGCGGGAACGTTCTGCTTGCAGTGGGCGCTGGCGCAGTGCGGGAACATACGGATCGACACCCACCGGGACAACAGGCCCATGCAGAACCTGCTTGCAAAGCTCGGCTTTTCGTACTGCGGAACGATTACGATTGCGGACGGAACGGAACGCATTGCGTTCCAGAAGCAGACGGAGGGCAGGCATGCGTGATGTGGTCTTGCTGGTAATCGATACCCAGAAGGGTATTACGGACGAGCGGCTGTTTGAGTTTGACAGGCTCAGACAGAACATCATGGAACTGATTGCGCTGGCACGGAAGAGCGGCGTGGAGGTCGTGTTCGTGCAGCATGATGACGGGCCGGGCTCCGGCTTTTCCAAAGGAGACCGGGACTTCGAGATCTTCGATGACTTTGCGCCTGCCGAAGGCGAGAAGGTTTTCGTCAAGACCGTGAACAGCGCGCTCCATCCGTCGACGGGGCTTGCTGACTACCTGCGGGGAAAGGGAATAAAGACGATTGTAACGGTGGGATTGCAGACCAATTACTGCGTTGACGCGACGATCCATACGGGCTTTGACTGCGGGTTTGAGATGCTCGTGCCGGAATACACGAACTCGACCTTTGACAACGAGTACATGGACAAGGAGGCCTGCTACCGCTATTACAACGAGTTCCTGTGGAACGGCAGGTTCTGCCGCTGCGTTTCCATGGACGAGGCGCGGTCGGCAATCAGCAGCAAAATCGGGGAATAGCATGGCATCGACGAAAGAATACCTGGACTACATATTGGACCAGCTTTCGCTCGTGGACGGAATCACGCACCGGGCGATGATGGGCGAGTACATCCTGTATGTGAACGGAAAGATTTTCGGCGGGATATACGACGACCGCCTCCTCGTCAAGCCGACCAAATCCGCACTGGCAAAAATGCCCGAGGCCCCGCACGAACTGCCTTACGAGGGAGCAAAGGAGATGCTGCTCGTGGAGGACGTGGACAACCGTGAGTTCCTGCGCGGACTTGTTACGGCGATATACGGGGAGCTTCCGGCCCCGAAGAATCGATGAAGCCCCAGGCGGGCAGCCTGCCCGTCACGACTGCTTCGTGCGCGTTTTGAAAGATACCGCCTGTGGCAGACCTGTCATCGTTCCCTTACTTCCCCAGGCAGCCGATGGGGATGACGAAGACCCCGTCGTCGCGCCTGTAGGCGTATTCCGTCCCGGTTATGACGATGAGAAGATCGGGCTCGCGGAGGGCGGGGCGGCTGGTGTCCTTGTTGTGCTCCCGGACCAGGGCCTTTATCTTGAGCAGGTGGGCGCTTGCCTCCTCTATCTCGTGGCTGCCCAGCTTGAATTCGATGAGGGCATAGCGTCCGTCCCTGAGGTGCAGCACGCAGTCGGCCTCAAGCCCGTAGCGGTCGTGGTAGTAGGACAGGCTGCCCCCATCGCCCGCGGTGTACGCGCGCAGATCCCGCATACAGAGGCTTTCGAACACGAAGCCGAACGACTGCAGGTCCGTCATGTAGTAGTCCGGGGTCAGTCCTAGGGCCGCCGCCACGACGGACGGATCGCAGAAGCCCCTTTTCCGGCCGGAGCGGATGGCGGTCGCGGACCTGATGGCGGGCGACCATGCTTCAATGTCCTGCACGAGGAAAAGCCGCTCGAATGCCCGGATGTATGAGGCCAGCGTATCCTCCGAGACCGACTCCGATGCGGAGACGACATCCTTGAGGATGCTGCTCGTCTTGGCGAGGGTGGAGATGTTCCGCGCGTAGGACTTCAGTATCTGTGCGGCCAGCAGTGGGTTCCGCCTGACCCCGTCCACGGTGGAGACGTCAATCTCGCAGACGCTGTCCACGTAATCCCGCGCAACCTGCAGGCGGGTCTTGTCCGTCTTCCGGGCGAGCATTCCCGGCCACCCGCCCCGGCATGCGGCAAAGATAAGCTGCTCCACTTCCAGGTCTGACCTGGCCGCTATGTCCTGCGCCGGATTCTGGAAGAGGGCGGACAGGGAGACGGAGGCATTGGACTCGCCCGTCTCGGCAAGGGTCATCGTGTTCATCCTCATGCGGGCAATCCTTCCCGTGCCGGAGTGCCGTATCTTCTCAAGGTCAACGGAATTGGAGCCGGTCAGGATGTACAGGCCGGTCTGGTTCTCCCTGTCCACGGACACGCGGACGGCATCCCAGAGCACCGGGGCTTCCTGCCACTCGTCTATGAGCCGGGGCTTTTCACCGGCAAGGAGCAGGGAGGGCTTGGTCGCCGCCGTCTGGAGGTAGCCGTCCCTCCTGTCCGGGTCCTGCATCCTGATGAGGCTCCTGGCCTGCTGCTCCCCGGTCGTCGTCTTTCCGCACCATTTGGGGCCTTCTATGAGCACGGCCCCGCTGCATTCCAGGCGGAAGGCAAGCTCTTCATCTGACAGGCGGCGTAAGTAATCCATGCCTCCCAGTGTACTTCATCCGGCATTTTTGTGCAAGTTTGTTCGGCATTTTTGTGGTATTTCATTCGGCATTTTTGTGGTATTTCATTCGGCATTTTTGTGGTATTCCGTTCGGCATTTTTGCGGTATTTCGTTCGGTGTTTTTGCGGTATTTTGTTCGGCATTTTTGTGGTATTTCGTTCGGTGTTTTTGTGGCATTTCGTTCGGCATTTTTGCGCTAAACCCCGCTTGACCACAGTTCGTCCTGCCCCCGCAGAGGCCTTAGGGCCGGTGTCCCCGAGTCAGGACGCCAGGCCGTCTCCCCGTTTCTGCGGGGCAGCTTCCGTCACCGTGCCTGCTCGTCGAGGGTGAGCGAGTAGGCGGGGATGAACTCATCCAGGAAGACCTCCGCTTCCGGCAGCTTCAGGGCGTGTATGGCGGCCAGGGTCGCCTTCTCCGCGCTCTGGAAGTCGTCGTTGCCCATCCGCCGCTCCTCCAGGCACTTGATGAGGGCGGAAATCTTGTCCGCTGCCTTGACGAGGGGCCAGAGCTCCTTGTCAGCATCGCCGGCCTTCCCAGTGTCGAACAGATCCCGGTAGTCGTCCCGCAGGTAGTCGGGCAGGTAGCCCAGAAGCTGCTCCGTCGCGTTCCGCTCTATCTCGCCGTAGACCGAGCGGATTTCCCTGTTGTAGTACTTGACCGGGGTCGGGAGGTCGCCGGTGATTATCTCCGTCGCGTCGTGGTACATCGCGAGCAGGGCGGCCCGCTCCGCGTTGGCGCTGCCCCCGAAGCGCCTGTTGCGGATGAGGGCGAGGGCATGGGCGATGAAGGCGGTCTCAAGCGAGTGCTCGCTGATGTTCTCACTTATCGTGTTCCGCATCAGGGCCCAGCGGTTGATGTACTTCATGCGTGATATGACTGCGAAGAATTTCTGGCTCATAGGAACGATTGTAGCCCTGCCCGGCGGAACTGTCAACGGCGGGCAGGGCTCCGGCCAGGCCTGGCTAGGCCCGGGGGCGGGCCAAGCCCAGCTCGCGCATCCTCTGCTTGTCCTCATACATCCGACGGTCGGCGCGGTTGTATATCTCCTGGAAGTCCTGTCCTGCCGTCCAGTCCGTCAGGCCTATGGCGCAGCTGCAGTCCAGTTTCTCCAGCTCGGCGCGGATTTTCTCGATGATGAACTGCACGGTCTTCATGTCGGTCCTGCAGAAGAGGGCCAGGAACTCGTCTCCGCCCATGCGGTACAGGTAGCTGTGGCCGGGCAGGTCATTCCGTATGGCATTTGCCATGGTGATGATGGCCCGGTCGCCCGCGGCATGGCCCTGCGTGTCGTTGATCAGCTTCAGGTTGTTCATGTCGAACTCGCAGAGCGCGGTAACGTCCGTACATTTCCGCCTGCTCATGTCGGCGAAGAAACTCATGCGGTTGAGCACGCCGGTCAGGGTGTCGCGCTTGTAGTGCTCCATGTGCAGGTAGAGGTAGTAGAAGGTCAGCACGAGCGACACCGAGCTGATGAAGATGCCCCGCGTCTTGAGCACGATTTCCGACGTGACGGCCACCAGCACGGTGGCGAGCGCGACGATGAGGATTTTGCCCTCCTCCCGGTAGCCCTGGATGCAGCGCCTTACCGCTATGCCCAGCACGACGAAGAAATAAATCAGGCTCAGGGCGTGCGGCGAGAAGGAGAGCGGCTCGCGGTGCAGCACGTTGTCCGCGTCAAGGAAGAAGACGCGGTCGGTGAAAAAAGCGGAGAGGATTATCAGGGCGTTCAGCGTGGCGGGGACGAACAGGAGAATCCTGTCACGGAGGGAAACGGTCTTGTTCTTCAGTATGAACACCGCGGCCATCAGCAGGTACACGCGCAGAATGTAGCCCGCCATGATCGCAAGCTTTCGGACAAAGTGGGGTTCGGGCTTCCACGAGTAGTAGTAGTCTATGTTGTCGCTGATTGCGAGCGCAGCGAGCAGCACGAGGGACGGCACGAACCTGCCGAGCACCGACCGGTCATAGGCCCTGTTGGCCCGCAGGAAGATGAGAAGGTAGATTATCGTGACGAATGCGATGAAATCGACATTCACGATCTGAAAAGCCAGCTGCATACCTGTATTGTAATTGAATGAGGGGCCGTCTTTCAAGGGGAAAGTCCTTGTCAGCCCTCCTGTTCCGCCCCGTCCCGCCGGACCTTCGTCTCCTCCAGCGCCCGTATCAGGGCGGACAGCTCGATCGGCTTGGAGATGTGGGCGTTCATGCCCGCATCCAGCGAGGCCGCCACGTCGTCGCTGAAGGCGTTCGCGCTCATCGCGATGACGGGGACGGTCTTCGCGTCGGGGCGGTCAAGGGCGCGCAGGGCCCGGGTCGCCTCCAGCCCGTCCATCACCGGCATCTGTATGTCCATGAGAATCACGTCGAAGCTCCCCACATCCGACTGCGAGAATATGTCCAGCAGAACCTTGCCGTTCTCCGCGAGGGTCAGCTCCGCGCCGTTTATTGTCAGGTAGGCCTTAAGGATTTCCGTGTTCAGCTCGTTGTCCTCGGCGGCAAGGATGCGGAGGCCCTCGAGCGGCTTCTCGCTGCCGGAGAGGAGCTTGCCCGCCTGCCCGGCCGTGCCAGCCCCTTCCGTCCTGCCGCCTTCGCCCGCGTCTCCGGACACGCTGACCGGCAGGGGAAGGAGGATCGTGAATGTGGTGCCTTGCCGGATCCTGCTCTCCACGCTGACCGTCCCTCCCATCATGCTGGCAAGGTTCTGCACGATTGGAAGGCCCAGGCCCGTCCCGACCTCCGCGCTCTCCTCGGGCCGGTGCTCCCTGCTGAAGGGGGTGAACAGGTTTTTCATGTACTCCTCGCTCATGCCGCGCCCGTTGTCCGCCACCTCGAAGCAGACGTTCCGCCTCTCCGGCACGGGGGACGGCCCGTTCGTCACGCTGAAGCGGACGCGGCCGCCGGTCCCCGTGTACTTTACGGCGTTCGACAGGAGGTTTATCAGCACCTGAGAGAGGCGGTACTTGTCCGCGAAGAACATACCGTCCTGATCCAGCTCCACCGTGAATTCCTGCTGCTTGGCCGCCGCCAGGGGGCGGATCATCTCCTCGGCGGAGGCGATGAGCCCCGAGAGGCTGAAGTCCGCCGGGTGCAGAGTCATTGCGCCGGACTCTATCTTGCTCATGTCGAGCACGTCGTTCACCAGGCCCAGCAGGTGGTCGGCGGAAAGCAGGATTTTGCCCACCTTGTCATGCACCTCGTCCCCGCCGTCACCCCGGGACAGGAGGAGGTTGGAGAAGCCGATTATGGCGTTCAGCGGGGTGCGGATGTCGTGGCTCATCTTGGACAGGAACATGCTTTTTGCCCGGTTCGCCTGCTGCGCGGCCTCCGAGGAGAGCTCCAGGGCATCCTTCGTCGCCTCCAGCTCCGCATTCGTCCGCGCGAGGACCCGCTTCCGCTCCTCCTCCTGGCGCAGCCGGTGGCGGAGGATAATGGCGGCCAGGAGGGCAAGGAGGGTGACCCCGAGCATCAGGGAGACCGCATGGTCCCGCACGAACTCACCGAAGGTATAGCCGTAGCCGTAGCTCATCGCGGAAAAGAGGATGGAATCGCTCTCGCCGGAGTTCATGGCCGCGATGGCCTTGTTCAGTATCTCCATAAGGACGGGCTTGTCCCTGCCGACCGCGAAGCAGATGTCCAGGCCTATCTTGTTCGGCTTCATCTCAAGCTCGGGGAAAGCATAGAAATCCTTGGCTATCCGTGACAGGCGGTAGTTGCTGACCTGGAGCAGGTCAGCCTTCCCGTTGTCCACGGCCTTCAGGCAGGCTTTTATGTTGTCCTCCTCCAGGAACGTCGCCTCCGGGTATGCGATGAGGGAACCGAGCTTCATCAGGCTGCCGGATCTCAGCACCGCGACCGTCCGCACCGGGCCGGTATAGCCGGATTTCTGTATCAGCACGCTGGGAATCCTGAGCACGGTGGACGAAAGGATGACGTCATCCTTCTCGGCAATCATCAGGTTGAAGATGTAGGGAAAGACGGCATCCACCTCCTGGTTCCTGAGGGCATCGAGAAGGGCCGTCTCGGAGGCGTATGGGACGCTCTCCACCTCAAGCCCGAAGCTGTCCTTGAGCAGCTGGGCCATGAGCGCATACAGGCCCTCCGGCTTTCCCCGGATATTCGCGGAGACGGGGGCAAAATCATCCATATAACCAATCCTGATCCGGCCCCTGAGCCTGCTCCACTCCAGCTCCTCCGGGGCAAGCCCCTGCCGGTTGACCGCCGCCGTGAAGAACTTCTGCTTGAGGATCTCGGCGTAGAAGGGCTGCATCTCGAGAATCTTCTCCTGGGCACGGTCGATGTCCTCAAGGAGGTCGGGCCGCCTGGGGGTGACGGTAAAATAGAAGTCCGCCTTGCCCATCTGGAACAGGGGGACCTCCTTGCTGTTCAGGCGCAAGTCGTGGTCAACGACCCCGTCCAGCCGCCCTGAGGCAAGCTCCTCCCACATGCGTTCCTCATCGCATTCCACGATGACAGGCTCCACGCCGTTCGCCCGGCACCAGTCCTCAAGTATCCGGCGGGCATAGCCTTCCCCCTCCACGCCTATCCTCGCCCCGCCCACGGTCCGCAGGTCCCCCCGCTTCAGATGGCCCGAACCGAATGGATTCGCAAAGATGAAGTAGTTCCTGCTGCCCTGCGGGATGGAGGAATAGAGCATCATCTGCTCCCGCTCCGCCGTCTTGGTCATGCCCATCAGAACGTCTATCTCGCCCGCCTCGAACAGGGACATAAGGATTGACCGGCTGGCATCGGTATAGTGTATCTTCCAGCCCGAACGGAAAGCAACCTCTTGCAGGTACTCGTAGCCGTAGCCCGACCGGTGTCCGTTCGGCAGAAGCTCGGTGAATCCCGGCTCCACGAGCATGCCCACGCGGACATCCTTGACCTGGAATCCGCCTTTCCGGTTCCCAGCCGCCCAGAGGGGGGAGTCGTGGACAAGCAGGCACGAGGCCGCCAGCAGGAAGAGAAATGCGAAAATGCGTCTCAGGCTCCGGACCATACGGATTGAATTCTATACTATGGGTATACAGCTGTCAAGGATTTTAGGACGGAAGGCCAGAAGCTGCAGGCCCCAGCTCCAGGGAGACCTCGCCGCCGGACAGGAGCCTCTCCTCGCCGTCCTGCGTGCGGACGACGAGCTCCAGGCCGCTCCCGATGCCCTGTACCCGGGCGCGGTAGCGGTTTCTCTCATCACCGACGAGGGGTATGACGGTGACCTCCCTGCCGGTCAGAATGGAGCGGGAGGCATATTCATCCCTGATGTCCTCCCCGACGGTAAGTATGCCAAGAATGTGCGCCATGCACGAGGCGAGCAGGCGGGTGCGGGTGACGGATGCCGCCCTGTCCGGGGGGCATCCCAGGCGGACAGCCTCGTCGGCGATGCCGCCCGCCTTCGCCGACAGCTCCTCGGGCAGGAAGCTTCCAGCCCGGATGTTCACGCCGATTCCGACGACCGCCGCCTGAACCAGCGCAGGCGACCCTTCCGCGGCGGCGGGGGCCCAGCCCTCTGTCAGTATGCCAGAGACCTTCCTGCCCCCGGCGTACACGTCGTTGACCCACTTTATCCCTGCCCGGATGCCGTAGAGGAAGTCCGCCGCACGGCATACCCCCACTGCCGCCGCCGCGGTGAGGCGGCCTGGGTCAGTGATGCCCCCCTCCGGAACGTACGCGAAGCTGAAATAGATGCCGCTCCCGCCCGGCGACCAGAAGCGGCGGCCTATCCGCCCCCGCCCGGCGGTCTGGGATGCCGCCGCCACGAGCCTGTAGGACATACCCCTCCCCCTGTCCGTGAGATGCCCGTCCGCGTCAAGCAGGGGGCCGCCTCCGTCAAGCAAGGACAGGAGCCGCGTGTTCGTGCTGTCCGTCTCGTCCAGCAGGGTCACGCGGTCCGCAGGGAGGATGCCGGGACCGTCCAGCCCCAGCCGGGCGCATTCCTCCGTGAACGCCGCATAGAAGCTTCCGGCATTGAAGCCGTCCGTATCCTGTTCCTGCATGGGCTTCTCCTAGAGGATTGCGTCCAGCTGGTCCACGAGCGACCTGAAGCTGTCGCAGGCGGCCTGTACCGGAGCGGGGCTCTCCATGTCCACCCCGGCGATGCGGAGGCTCTCGATCGGGTAGCGCGAGCCGCCCGACTTGAGGAACTTGAAGTAGTCCTCACGGTCGGACTCACCGCCCTCCGTGACTTTCTTCGCGAGCGCGAGGGCGGCGGAGATGCCGGTGGAGTACTTGTACACGTAGAAGGCATTGTAGAAGTGCGGGATGCGCAGCCCCTCCAGGTCGCTCTCCTTCTCGAATACCATCCCGGGGCCGAAGTATTTCTCCAGCAGCCCCCGGTATATCGAGCGGAGCGCGTCGGTGCTGAGGGGCTTTCCCTCCTGCTCGACCGACTCGTGGCAGATGAGCTCGTACTCGGCGAACATCGTCTGCCGGTGCAGGGTCGCGAGGATGTCCGCCGCCCGCGCGGAGAGCAGGTACTTCCTCATCGCATCGTCTTTCGCGTTTTTGAGCAGGTACCGGAAGACCAGCTCCTCGTTGAATGTGGAGGCCGTCTCCGCCTCGAAAATCGTATACTCGTAGCACATGAAGGGATTGTTGTGGACGGAATACCATGAGTGCATGGAGTGCCCGCCCTCGTGGGCCATCGTGTACACGTCGCGCAGGGTCGTGTCCTTGTAGTTCAGCAGGATGAAGGGGTATCCGTCATAGCAGCCGGACGAGAACGCCCCGCTCCGCTTGCCCTTGTTCTCGTAGCGGTCGCACCAGCCGCCGAGCAGCCCGCCGCAGAGCCTGTCCGTGTACTCCGTCCCGAGCGGGGCCATCGCACCACGGACGATCTCCACCGCCTCCTCATAGCTCGTCTTGAATTCCGGCTTGGGGGCAAGCGGCACATAAACATCATAGTGGCGCAGCTCGTCCAGCTTCAGGACGCGCTTGCGCAGGGAGTAGTACTTGTGCAGGGTGTCCAGGTTCCTGCCGACCGTCGCGATGAGGTTCTTGTAGACCGACACGGGGACCTTGTCACCGTACAGGGCGGCCTCCAGCGAGGATCCGTAGCCCCTCGCGCGGGAGCGGAAGATGTCGCCAGCGACCGAGCCCGCGTACAATGCGGCGAGCGTGTTGGCGTGCGAGGCGAACTGGGCGTAGAACTTTTCGTAGGCCTCTTTCCTGACCGCCCTGTCGGGGTTCTCCATGAAGTCGCCGAAGGTGCTGTGGGTCAGGGGCTTGTCCCTGCCGTCCGCGCGCACCGTGCCGAATTCCATGTCCACGTTGTTCAGCAGGGAGAAGGCGTTGGATGCCGTCTCGCCGCTCTCCATCTGGAGGGCGAGGATCCTCTCCTCCTTCTCGCTCAGGACGTAAGGCTTTATGTGGAGCGACTTCTTTATGTACACCCGATAATTGTCGAATTCCTTGGCCTTTATCCATTCGTTTATCTTGTCGTCGGGAATCGCGAGCAGCTCCGGGTCCCAGAAGCTTATGGCGGCCACGAACTGGGTGTAGGCCATCATCGCCCGCTTCTCCATCTCCTGCGCATGGCTGTCGCCCTGATTGGCGGAATGCATGAGGCTCGCATAGTGGTAGACCTTCTCCACCAGGTGCTCCACCGCCTCAAGGGCCCTGAGTCCCTCCAGCAGCCTGTCCGGCCCGTCCGCCAGGTGCCCCTTGCAGGCCGTGACCTTCTCCGTCAGGCCGGGGACCTTCTTCAGGTCGGCCTCCCACTCGTCATCACTCTTGTACAGAACCGTCAGGTCCCACTTGTCACCGGCAGGAACGTCTTTTCTCAAAGGTATCTTCTCTTCGCTCATGCCCCCAGTCTATCACGAACGGAGCCTTATGCCTAGGAGCTGCGGCAGGCTGAGGTGTGAACGAACTTCTCCGGCTTTCGTCACGGCGGAGATTAGCTCCAGCAGTTGCCTGCCGGTCAACCGGCATACCCCAGTTCGGACACTCCTTGCCCTGCTTTTTATGGCGGTGAGAATTGGCATTCCCGCCACTTCCGTTTATATATTAACAGTTAGTTGGTGCAAAAGAATTTGAAATGGAGCACCTGCATCTTACTAATTATTGTATGAAATTAAACTATGAACACATATTGAACGAAAAAGCAAATACAAAAAAGCATTTAAGTGAAAATACTTTAGGGTCTTTTGTTCTTGAAGTTTCTGACATTTTGGAAGACAGTCATCGTAAATTCCCAAGTAAAGAGTATCTTGGAGGCAAAGATTTTAAGTAGAAATACATGCGTCAGTTATTTTTGATGTTCCCTATAACTTGACTTAAATAAATCTCTGAAATAGAAATTTTGTCCGTAGGAAGTTGTGAGTAAACCTGCAAAATCAACTCGCTGATGAGGTTGAAATCCTCAGAAATATATTCGTCTATTGTGTTTAAATCTATGTAATAAGGATTATCGCTTGTTTTTACAAACTCTATTGCTTCATCAAGCGGTAACTCTTGCAGCATTTATTGTACTCTGCATCGGGATTCCCAAAATCTGTGCTAACATCAACACGAAAACAAGTATCATCGACATACATTCGTGCTTCGTATTTGCTCAAATCCAACATCGTTTTACATCCGTTCCGTTACGCAAATAATATAAAGCGCACCTTCCGTCCTGATTAGTCAGTCAGGAAGTGCGTGGGGGGGATAATTCCGACATAAATATACCAGTGCCTGCAGGAGGTCCCCCGAGCCGGCATGCCGATAACGCATATCAGAGAACTCCTGATGGTACTGCGCTATCCACAAGTCACGGTCCGCACTGCTTGATGAGAGTAATTCCTGTGCGTTCATAACCCCCGCTTACTTCTGACCGGTGAGCAAACTGATGTCTATCTCCGCAAATGCCGCCGATTCTTCCGCAGTATGCCCCATGGACATGAACTTCCTGGCAAGGGTGACGCTTCTTTCTCTCTCTCCTTCCTTGAGCCCCTCTTTCCGCCCTTCCTTACGACCTCGCCGCTCCACATCCTTGTCATGGAGGTTCCACGCCAGATACTCGTTAACGAATGTCTGCTCGAATTTCTTTGCCTGTACCATGTTCGCAATCTCCCTCGTCAAATCTGACTCAGCCGTGTTGTTCCTCACGAATGAAAGGAACTCCCTTATGCCGGGGTTCGCCTCCTTCTCGTAAGCCGCCGCGTTGAAGATGACATGGTGGGTCTCGTCGTCCAGGTCCACCAATGCGTTCTCCCTGCATTTCCGCTCGAAGGTGTAGGCCGGGAGCCCGAACCCGAACGGGTCATCAAGGCAGATGAAGATTATGTAGCTCTCCTTCAGCTCCGAGTAGTCCGCGCCTTTCAGGAGGCTGTCCGTGTCGAGCATCGCCTGATAATAGCGGGTCCTCTTACCGATGCTCTCAATCCTGTAGGACTGACATTCCACATCGAAGACCTTGTCGCTCCCGGCGACATAGACATCGAGGCGCACGCCCTTCTTGGAATAGAAGGGGCTTATAGGCTTCTGGAGCTCCGGATACTCGATGTGGTCAATCTTTATCTGCAAAAGTAGCTCAAGCACCTCCTTGCAGATCTTCGGCTCGCTCATGACCGCCCCGAACATAAAATCGTCCGAGAAAACCAGCTGGTCAATGGGTTTGAATTCATACTGCCGTGTCGCTTCCATGCCTACAGGATAGCACGGATTTCCCCGGAAGTCCACATCCTTTTGTTATGCCCGCAAGGAAGCGATTGCCCAAGAAGGACAAAATGTATAGAATGGGGGCGAGATTGATTCAAGGAGTTGCATTGCATGGAAGAAGAAGGCAGCAGCGCGGTGGCGGAGACGGTGCAGACCGTCACGGAGGTGGCGGCGGACACGATTCAGACGGTGACCAAGGGGGTCACGAGCGAGACTGCGTCCCTCCTGCACATTGACGAAATAAAGAAGTATTTCACCTTCGAGCAGATGACCCACATCGTCATGGGCCTG
>JAFSSU010000394.1 GCA_017450845.1 Treponema sp. | reverse complement strand
GCGGACGGATGTCACGGTCTACGGATACCCGATGCTGGACGATTCCGTCCTGGGAACAGGGCTCGTCCAGATGAAAAAGCAGCTGAACAAGGATCTGGAGAAAATCCGGGACGAGATTGCCGCCTTCAACGCGACCCGGCAGGTGAACTGGGAGATGCCCGAGGACCTGCTGTAAAACTGAGACAGGATTCCTCCTGCGCGAGCGGGGGGAATCTTTTCGGCTGCGGTCCGGAAGGCAGGGGCGTCCGCGTCCCGCCCGAACGACGGTTTTTCTGGGAACTCATCCTGCTGGTTTTTACATCCAGATTAAGGATTAGGCCCGTGGAGGCCGCCTTTGCCTGAACTTGTTCCGGCAAGTTCGGCTTGTGCCGTTAACGTTTTAAGACTGTATCATTTTATGTCCTTTGATTTTGCGCTTGCGTTTACCGGCGGTTCAAAGCTTCAACGCTCCAAAAGTCGAACCTTGCAAAAGTTCATCAGGTCCCTTTGAAACACGCAGCCGGGCACCGGCGGGGCAACCTGCCGGTGCTTTTTTGTACTATTTTCCCCGCCGGTGTGTTTTACAAGTGCGGAGGAGGGCCGTGGGTGGGGAAACAGCCCTTGATGCCGAAAAAAGATGGAGACATGGCATAGTTTGATATGCCGGGAGCGAGCAATGGTAAAAATGAATGTGTTTTCACGTATCTGGCGGCAGCTCAGGAGACTGGGGGCGGCGTCCGTCATGGCGGCGGTTTTTGTCCCCGCAGCCCCTGCCCAGACTTCGGTCGTCACGGACGAGGGGGCCATGCTGCGTTCCTCCGTGCAGGACGAGGGCCAGTACGACCGGACGGGAGGCCCGGTAAAGTTCGAATTCAAGTTCAGGGAGGGCGACAAGAGCCGCATCCTCTCCCACGTCAATGAGGACGTGTACGTCAACCACAGGTTCAACCGCCACTCGGTCATCCTCAACCGCATCTCCATGGAGGTGACCGCCGCGTCCGAGGACGGCAGCGGCACGGTGGAGGGGACCTTCATGACAAGCGAGAACGCCGTCAGCCGCCGGGGCGGGCCTTCCACCTTCATCTGGGGGGAGGAATACACGAGCAAGTTCAACCGGAGCAGGCTCGGCGTGTATGACATCAGCGACCGCTACTTCATGCCGACCGTCCGCGACGTGCCCGTCTTTCCCGACCGGGAGATTTCCCCCGGCGAGAGCTGGACGGCGAAGGGGCACGAGGCCCACGACCTCAGGAGGCAGTTCGCCCTTGAGACCCCCTATAAAGTGCCATTCGAGGCGGAATACACCTACCTCGGTACCGTGACCGCGAAATCGAAAGCCGCCGGGGACGGGGAGGAAATCACGAAGAAGCTCCACGTCATCAACGTCAAGTACAACATGTACATGCAGACCCCGACCCCCGCGGGAGTCGCGGCTTACCTGGACTACCCGACGGAGATGATGGGCTACAGCGACGAGCTTGTCTACTGGGACAACGAGACCGGGGCGATCGACCACTACACCGAGAACTTCCGCATCCTCATGGAAAGCTCCTACGGCAACCTCTACGAGTTCCGGGGCACGGCGGACGCGGAGGTCACCTCGTTCGAGCGCGTCGCCACCGAGGAGCAGATCGCGGACGTGGAGGAGCAGATAAAGAACCTGGGGATTGACGACATCACGGTCAAGAAAACCGACAAGGGGCTGACCATCTCCATAGAGAACATCCAGTTCGGAGGGGAGAGCGCGGTGCTGCTGAACAGCGAGAAGATCAAGCTCCGGAAGATTGCCGACATACTCAGGGGCTACCCCGACAACGACATCCTCGTCTCCGGCCATACCGCCCGCTATCCCGGCGGGGCGGACCCGCAGATTCTCTCCGAGGAGCGGGCTGCATCCGTCGCGGACTTCCTGGTGCAGCTGGGGGTCAAGGACAAGTTCCACGTGTTCACCCAGGGATTCGGCGACAAGCAGCCGATCGACACGAACGAGACCCCGGAGGGACGTGCCAAGAACCGCCGCGTGGAGATAACGATAATGGACGAGTAGTGGAGGGGCGAGACGGATTCGTCCGCCGCCTTTGTCCGGGCCGGGTATTGCCCGCCCGTTTCCATTTCGTTATAATTCCTTACCATAAAACTATGCAGATACGACTGGAACACCTTACCAAGACATACCTGGCGGGGGCGGAGCGGATCGAGGCCGTCAAGGACAACAGCCTGACCATTCCCGAGAACAAGATATTCGGCATCATCGGAAAGAGCGGGGCGGGCAAGTCCTCGCTCGTCCGCCTGATGAGCCTTTTGGAGGCCCCTGATGCCGGGGCGGTCTACTACGACGACAAGCGGGTGGACAACCTGGACAAGGCGGCCCTCATACAGCAGCGGCGCAAGATCGGGATGATTTTCCAGAACTTCAACCTCTTCTCCTCGCGGACTGCGGGCAAGAACGTCGCCTATCCGCTCGAAATCTGCGGGATGGGCAAGGCGGAGACCGAAGACCGCGTGCGGGAGATGCTCACCCTCGTCGGCCTTCAGGACAGGGCGGACGCTCCCATCAGCACCCTGTCGGGCGGTCAGAAGCAGAGGGTCGCGATAGCCCGCGCCCTTGCGGCGGGGCCGGACGTGCTCTTCTGCGACGAGGCGACGAGCGCGCTCGATCCCCAGACCACGCGGATAATCCTCGCGCTCATCCGCGAGATCCAGGCCAAGATGAAGCTCACGGTCGTCATGATAACCCACCAGATGGAGGTCGTGCGCGACGCGTGCTCGCAGGTCGCCGTCATCGACGGGGGCAGCGTGGTGGAGCAGGGGAGGGTGGAGGACATCTTCACTTACCCCAGGTCGCCGGTCACCAAGGAGTTCCTCTCCAACATAAAGGCCTCGGGCGGCGACTCGTTCGTCCGCTGGTCGGACGAGGGCGGCATGTACACCCTGCACTTCACGGGCGGGGCACCGGGCGAGCCTGTCCTGAGCCGCCTTTCCCGGGTCGCCGACGTAGAATTCAACATCCGGGCCGCCGGGGTCCAGCATATCCCGGC
>JAFSSU010000393.1 GCA_017450845.1 Treponema sp. | reverse complement strand
GAGCCGCCTGAGCCGGAGGAGCGTGTAGAACCGGCAGACGCTGAGGAGCCTGTGCCCCCGTAGGTCTCCCCGTAAATGTTGTCAGCCCCGCCGTTACCGGGGCAGGAAGTCAAGAGCAGGGCCGCCGAAAGAAGGAAGAGACTGGCTACCTTGCGTGATGAAGAGATGCCTACCCCCCCCCATAATTCATTATCAGACAAAGAAATAGAACACTTCTTGCTGTCAACAAAGATTTCTTTCATAGACATTCCTTTCATCATCATTCAAGCTCTCTCGTCCAGTATACAGCTTTTTCTCAGATTGGGCTCGGGGAGTGTTGGCCAGCTGCGGGGAAAAAAATTGCATTTCCGCCGCCGCCGTCCGCGCATATCCGCAGGCACTTGAAAACTTGTTCCCAATCGTTATAATTCACGGGAATGAAATCCATAGTCGTGAAGGGCTCCCTGCCCGCCAGCTCCGCCTCCATCGTGGAGGGGACTATATGGAAAGCCCTGCTCGCGTTCTTCTTTCCCATCCTGTTCGGAACCTTCTTCCAGCAGCTCTACAACACGGTTGATGCGGTCATCGTCGGCCGCTTCGTCGGCAAGCAGGCGCTCGCGGCGGTAGGCGGCGGCTCGGGCGTGTTCGTCAACCTGATCGTCGGCTTCTTCGTCGGGCTGACGAGCGGCGGCGGAGTCCTGATATCCCAGTTCTACGGCTCCAAAGACCAGGCGGGTATCTCCCGGTCCGTGCACACGGCCCTCGCGCTCAGCCTGGTCTGCGGCCTCCTAATGTCCGTGCTTGGAATCCTGCTCGCCCCGCCCATGCTGCGCCTGATCAAGACACCGGAGGACACCTACGCCCTGTCGGTCCTCTACCTCCGCATCTTCTTCCTGGGCATGGTCCCCATGTCCGTCTACAACATGGGCTCGGGAATTCTCCGGGCAGTCGGTGACTCCCGGACTCCGCTCGTCATCCTCATCGCGGGCTGCGGGGCAAACATCGTGCTGGACCTCTTCTTTGTCGTGCTTATGGATGCGGGCATAGCCGGGGCGGCGGCGGCGACCGTCATCTGCCAGCTGATCACGGCAGGCATAACCCTCGCCGTCCTGATCAGGACAAAGGACTCCTACCGGCTCTCGCCCCGGAAGATTGCCTTTACCCCCCACATCCTCGCAAAGATACTCAGGCTGGGCTTTCCCGCAGGCGTGCAGTCCAGCCTGTACACGGTGAGCAACCTCATAATCCAGACCTTCATCAACTCGTTCGGCACGGACTGCGCGGCGGCATGGGCGGCTTACGGCAAGCTGGACTCGATTTTCTGGATGATAATAAACGCGATGGGAATCGCCATAACGACTTTCTCCGGGCAGAACTACGGGGCGGGGAAATACGGCAGGATACGGCAGGGCATGTGGCAGAGCCTTGCGATGGCCTTTGTCCTGACTGTCGTGATGAGCCTTGCCTTCTACGTCTGGGTAAGCAACCTGCTCCTGATGTTCACGACGGACCCGGAGGTCATAGCGCAGGGAGCGGCCATGCTGCGCTTCATGACCCCCTTCTGGGTCACCTACATCTCGATAGAAATCCTCAGCGGCACGATCCGGGGGGCGGGCCGGAGTTTCATCCCCATGCTTATCACCGTGTTCGG
>JAFSSU010000392.1 GCA_017450845.1 Treponema sp. | reverse complement strand
TTCATCCATAATCGCTGTCGTCCATGCTCAGTATAACACAAAGCTCTGCCAATGGCTAGCCTTTGCCTTCTCCGTAGGCTTCCCGGAAGTTCCTGAGCAGGCTGGCGGCAAGCTCGTCCAGGGTCATCCCCCGTATGGCGGCGGCCTCGGCGTAGACCCGCCGTATCTCGGAGGGCTTTGTCGCCTGCTCGCCCCTGAGTGTCTGGTAGGGGGCGTCTGTCTCAAGCATCAGGCGGTCGAGCGGCAGTTCCTGCACGCATGCCCGGCTCTTCTTGTTTCCGTTGAGGATTTGCTTGGCGAACGAAAAGTATGCGTTCAGCCCGTGCTTCAGGATGGACAGGGCCTCCCTGGGGCCGAAGGCGAAGGAGTGGAAGATGACGGCTGGCAGGGCCTTGAGCTTGTCCGCGTCCCTGAAGATGAGGTCGAGGGCCTTGCGGTCGTGGACGACGACGGGGACCTGATAGCGTGTGGCGAGGGCGAGGCTGACGTTCCAAGCCTCCTCCTATGCCTTCAGGTTCGCCTTGAATTCCGGCGTGAAGAGGTCGAATCCCGTCTCCCCGATTCCAGTTATCCGCTTGTCCCGGAGAAGTTTTTCCATATAGTCTGCGTTCTCGAGCAGTGGCATCTGGGGGTGCATGCCGAAAAGGGGGAGAATATGCCCCCCGGAGGCCTTCACAAGCTCCTCCTGCCTCCCGAATTCTTCTATAGAGTGGGCGCAGGACGCTCCGATGTAGCCGTCCAAATCCTTGCCGGAGAGGCATTTACAGCAGGCGGCGTGGAAGTGAGCGTCGCAGAAAATTATGTTCCCCATCGTCCCTGAGCCTCCTGAATCTCAAAAAACCCTAAAGGGTCATTTCCCAGTACCGAAAATAAAGCTAGATGTAATAAATCTAATGGGTAAAGGAGATTATTATGGCAAGTTATACAGTAAAAAGTTTGGGAAAGTCAACTGATTACATGACCATTGTCCGCGAGCTGGATGACGGCTATGTGGTCCGCATCGTCCGCGACAAGGACGGGTATAATGACGTTACCACGGACTACATCTCTAAGACTCTGTTCGACAGCTGCATCCGCACGGGTTACCTGACCAAGATGGAGACCCCCGCTGACCTCGAGGCTGTGAACGCGTAAACGTCATTGACATTCGCACGTACAGGGATTTATCATTCATATGGTGGAGAAAAATGGGTTATAGCGCGAACAATGGTTTCAAGGCTTATCAAGAAATCGGAGTAAAGACGGCGAGCCAAGGTTCACTTGTGGTCATGCTTTACGAAGGTGCGGTCTCCCGGCTGGAGGAGGCCATCGCGCTTGTTGACGATGAGAACAAGGTCAAACCCGGCGACATAGAGAAATTCGGCCAGAAGGTGCAGAAAGCCTCCGATATCATCTCGGAGCTGGAGGCAAGCCTGGACATGGAGAAGGGCGGGGACATAGCGAAGAACCTCATGTCCCTCTACATCTTCTTCAACAAGCAGCTTCTCTCCGTGTCGTTGAGCCATGACAAGAGGACGCTCGAGAGCGTGCACAAGATGCTCGCCGACCTTCTGAACTCATGGATTCAGGCGGCCAACAGCCTGGCGAATACCCAGGTACAGATGGCAGCCGATACCCCCGCCATTTCTATTAACGGCTGAGAGCCGTTGCTTTCGGCCAGAAGCATTTCACCGGGAGGGGAAAATGAGAGAGAAGCTCGACCAGAGGGAATTCGACGAGCGCGTCGCC
>JAFSSU010000391.1 GCA_017450845.1 Treponema sp. | reverse complement strand
GCGCGGCAAGGCTGCCCGGAGCCTCAGGTGCCCCGGGAAAGCCTTCCTGACCCGCTAGCCTACGAACTTGTAGCCCGCGCCTTCAATCGCCTCCCGCAATTTGTCGTCCGGGACGGGCTTGCTGCACCTGATCACGACCTCTCCCTTCTCGTGGCTGGCCGTCGCCTCGGTGATTCCGCCGACCTTCTCCAAGGCCTCCTTGACGTGCCTCTCGCAGTTATGGCACATGAGCCCCTCGACCTTGAGCGTCCGCTCGGTCACTTCCTTTTCCTTTCCTAATCCGAACATTTGTATCTCCTTGCCCGTTCCGGGCCTTTTCCCATTATACCGCTTTTCCGCCCCTATGTCCGCCAGGTTCAGGCGGAGGGCGTTCATGCAGACCGTGAAGCTCGACAGGCTCATCGCCGCCGCCCCGAACATCGGGCTCATCTTGAGCCCGGACAGCTTATACCATACCCCCGCCGCGACGGGTATCAGAATGATGTTGTAGAAGAAGGCCCAGAAGAGGTTCTCGCGGATGTTCGCGAGGGCAGCCCTCCCCAGGCGGATCGCCTGCACGACCCCGGACAGGGAGCTCCCCATCAGAACCAGGTCGGCGGAATCTATGGCGATGTCCGTCCCCGCCCCCACCGCCATCCCCAGGTCGGCCCGGGTCAGGGCGGGCGCGTCGTTTATGCCGTCGCCTACCATCGCGACCTTACCCCTCCCCTGCAAATTCCTGACAGCCTCCTCCTTGCCAGCGGGAAGGAGGCCGGCAACCACCTCGTCCACGCCGGCCTCGCGTGCTATCGCGCGGGCCGTGAGCTCGTTGTCGCCGGTCAGCATGACCACGCGGAGGCCGAGCTCCTTCATCGCCCCGATAGCCTTGCGGCTGTCCTCCCTGATCGTGTCTGCGACGGCGAGCATCCCGAGCAGCTTCCCACCTTTCGCGAAGAGCAGGGGCGTCTTGCCCTGCCCGCCAAGCTCCTCCGCCTTCTCCCGCATACCGCCGGGAATCTCCATCAGCCCCGAGACATACGCAAGGCTCCCCCCCAGCAGCAGGTTCCCGTCCGAATCCCGCGCGGAAAGCCCCTTCCCGCCCAGGGCGGCGAATTCCGCCGTCTCCCCCGCCCTCATCCCCCGCCCGGTACAGTAGTCCAGTATGGCATGCGCGAGCGGGTGCTCGCTCTTGGACTCCAGGTCCAGGGCGGCCTGGAGCAGCGCGTCCTCCCCCGCCCCGTCCGCCGGGACTATGTCCGTAAGCTCAGGCTTTCCGTTCGTGATGGTCCCGGTCTTGTCCAGGGCGACCAGGCGGATGCGGGCGGCCTCCTCCAGCGCGGCGGATGTCTTGAAAAGGATTCCGTTCCTCGCCCCCACCCCGCTCGCGACCATGATGGCGACGGGGGTGGCAAGGCCCAGGGCGCAGGGGCAGGAGACGACGAGGACCGAGATGGCCCTTCCGAGGGCGAACGTGAATGTCTCACCCACAAGGAGCCATGCCGCGAGCGTCACGGCAGATATGGCGATGACCGAAGGGACGAACACTCCGCTCACCTTGTCCGCGAGCCGCGCAATGGGGGCCTTGGTCGCCGCCGCCTCGCTGACGAGGGCGATTATCTGCGACAGGGTGCTGTCCTTCCCGACGCGGGTCGCCCGGCAGCGGAGGAAGCCGCTCTTGTTGACGGTCGCCGCGCTGACCGCGCTTCCCGCCTCCTTGTCGACGGGTATGCTCTCGCCTGTCAGGGCGGACTCGTCCACGGCGGAGGAGCCCTCCAGCACGGTCCCGTCGGCAGGTATGCCCTCGCCCGGCCTGACGACGAAGATGTCGCCCGCGGCAAGACCTGAGACGGGTATCTCCGTCTCCTTCCCGTCCCGGATGACCGTAGCCGTTTTGGGAGACAGGCGCAGGAGGCCCTTGAGCGCGTCCGTCGTGTGCCCCTTGCTGATGGATTCCAGGAGCTTCCCGAGCGTGATGAGGGCGACGATCATCGCCGCGCTCTCGAAGTAGAGGGAATGCAGCTGTCCGGGAAGCCGCGATGGGTCGCTGGCAGCCGACTCCGTCATGAGGAAGAGTACCACGGTGCTGTATGCGAAGCTCACGCCCGAGCCGAGCGCGACGAGCGTGTCCATGTTGGGGCCGCCGTGCAGGAGGGCGGTGAAGCCCGACGTAAAGAAGCGCCCGTTTATAATCATGACGGCCGCGGCAAGGATCATCTCGAGCAGGGCGCAGGCGACGTGGTTCCCCGCGAAGAAGGGCGGGAGCGGCCAGCCCAGCATGGAATGCCCCATGCTGACGTACATGAGGGCAAGAAGTATTATAATGGAAGAAAGGAGCCGCCGCCTGAGCGGGGCGGAGGTCTTGTCGGCAAGCAGGTCCCCGCCGTCCGCCGGATCAGATTCCCCTCCGGGGCCTCCGGGAAGCCCCGCCTGTCCCGAAAGCCTCCTGGCCCCGTATCCCGCCTTCTTGACGGCGGCAATGACGCGGGAAGGCGGGACATCGCCCTCCACCCCCATCGAATTGGTGAGAAGGCTGACGGAACAGCTGGTCACGCCCTCCAGCCTCGAGACGGCTTTCTCGACCCGCGCCTGGCAGGCCGCGCAGCTCATCCCCGTGACGGCGTAACGCTCCATAAGCAAGCCTCCTGTCTGTCATTAGCTTACAGTAACACACTTATGGCCTTTGTTCAAGTGGACTTTCCCGGAGGCCGGGGAAAAAGACGGGGGGGAGCAGGCAACGCCCCCTCCCCCCTGAATTCAGGCCCTGCCTGCGCTTAGCCGTTCATGAACTGCTTCTGAAGGACCTTGGTGAACTCGTCCATCGACTCGGTGTCGCCCTTCTTCAGGTCGCCCGCGACGACGTGCTCCAGGTGATCGATGATGAGCTCGCGGGAGAATGCCTTGAGCGCGGACTGGACGGCGGCCACCTGGACCAGGATGTCCGTGCAGTAGGCGTCGTTCTCGAGCAGGCCCTGCAGGCCGCTGATCTGCCCGGCGGCGCGGTTCACGCGGGCCGTGAGGGCGCGCTTCCTGTCGTCGTCGCGCCTGGTGGAGCGCTTGGACAGGCACTTGTACACTTTCTCGTCGCCGGCGGAGGACTTGGACCTCGCGGGCTTCTCGGCGGCGGCCTTCCTGCCCCTCGCGGTCTTTGCCGGGGCCTCGGCGTTCTTCTTCGGTCTTGCCATATTCTTTACCTCTCTTTATTTTGTCGCGTCGATCGGCTTCATCGAAGTCATGTAGGCGCGGAGCCTCTTGCCAACTTCCTCGATCGGGTGGTTGCGGATCTCGTCGTTCACCTTGACCAGCACCGTGTTGGGCACGGAGTTGCTCCTGACGGAAAGGCCCTTGCCGATGTCCTCGAGCGTCACGCTGCCCATGAACTTGTCACGGAGCAGGGGTATGGCGGCATTGGCGAAGAGATAGCAGCCGTACTCGGCGGTGTCGGAGATGACCTTGTTCATCTCGTAGAGCCTCTTGCGGTCGATCAGGTTGGCGATCAGCGGGACCTCGTGCAGGGACTCGTAGTAGGCGCTCTCGGGCATGATGCCAGCGGAGACCATCGTCTCGAAGGCGAGCTCGCAGCCGGCCTTGACCATCGCGACCAGGAGCACGCACTTGTCGAAGTACTCCTGCTCGTCGATCGCCTCCTTGGACTCCTCCTCGTGCTCGAAGGGGTGCTTGGCGAATTCCTCGCGCCAGCTGATGAGGTCGTGGTCGCCTGCG
Organism: Treponema sp.; assembly: GCA_017450845.1. Lineage (GTDB taxonomy): Bacteria > Spirochaetota > Spirochaetia > Treponematales > Treponemataceae > Treponema_D. The sequence goes on along the minus strand of JAFSSU010000391.1, from coordinate 3,492 downwards.
GCCCAGTCCTTCATCATCGTGGAGGAGAACTTGCCGGAGATGATGTCGTCCATGTGCTTCTGGTAGAGGGGGGTCAGCAAGGCCTTGAGCGTCTTGCTCAGCTCGGTGGCGCGGATCTTGGCGGGATTGGACAGGCGGTCCATCATCAGGGTGATTCCGCCCCACTTGAGGGCCTCGCTTATCACGTTCCAGCCGTGCATCAGGAGCTTGACGGCGTAGTTCTTGTCAATCCCGTGGCTGGTCATGAAGTCATAGGAGAGTATCGTACCCGTCTGGAGCATTCCGCAGAGGATCGTCTGCTCGCCCATCAGGTCGGACTTGACCTCGGCGACGAAGGATGACTCGAGCACGCCCGCGGTCTCGCCGCGGTGGGCGCATGCCATCGCCTTGACCAAAGCCCAGCCCTTGCCCTCGGGGTCGTGGTCGGGGTGGACGGCGATCAGCTCGGGGACACCGAAGCCGCGCAGGTACTCGTTGCGGACCTCGGTGCCGGGGCCCTTGGGGGCGATCATGAAGACCGTGATGTCATCGCGGATCTGCTCGCCTTCCTCAATCATGTTGAATCCGTGGCTGTACCAGAGGGCCGCGCCCTTCTTCATGTACTTCATCAGGTTGGCGACGACCTCGTGGTGCTGCTTGTCCGGGGTCAGGTTGCCGACGACGTCGGCCTGGGGAAGGAGCTCCTCGTAGGTGCCGACCTTGAAGCCGTTCTCGGTCGCGTTCTTCCAGGACTGCCTCTTCTGCTCGATGGCCTCCTTGCGGAGGCAGTAGCTCACGTCCAGGCCGGAGTCGCGCAGGTTCAGGCCCTGGTTCAGGCCCTGCGCCCCGCATCCGACGATGACGATCTTCTTGCCCTGAAGGGCCTTCGTCCCGTCCTTGAATTCCTCACGCGCCATCTTGCGGCAGTGACCAAGCTCCTGGCGCGCCACGCGCCAGGGAATAGCATTAAAATAGTTCTGACCCATTTTTCCTATACCTCTGTAGTTTTATTGAAGGGTTTACAGCGATTGTATACTATATTGGGGATTATGGCAATATACCCCGGGCGCGCCGCCCCCCCCCCCGGCTTGCCCCGTCAGATGCCCGTGACGTTCACCTGGCACAGGCGCATCGCGCTGAGCGCGGTCGCATGGCTCTCCGGGGTAACGCAGGCGCAGCAGGACGCGTCCACGGACACCCGAACCTCAGGCAGCCTCGCCTTCAGGATGAGCGCGTTGCTGATGACGCATATCCCGGTGCAGAGGCCGACCAGCTCCAGCTCCTCAAGGCCGTCCAGGCCGGCCGCGTACTCCGCGAGCTCCAGAGAGCCGAAGGAGGGCTTGTCGATGACGCGGCTGCCTGCCACGTCAAGCGCGGACGAGATCTGCCAGCCCGCGCTCCCCTCCACGCAATGTACGACGGGGAGGTTCCGCCCCTCCTGGGTCCGGAGGTAGCCAGCCTGGTGGGTGTCCCTAGTGAACACGACCGTCTCCCCCGCAGCCCGGGCCCGCCTGACCTTCTCCGCCACGGCGGGGACGATCGCGACGGCCTCCTTCGTCCCGAGGGAGCCGTCGATGAAATCATTCTGCATGTCAACCACGATTAAAAGCTTCATACCAGTTTGATAGCACGTTTCCGGGGATAAATCAAGCGGTTCCCTGCCCGTCCGTGTACAGGCGGACCTTCCCTTTCCGCCCCCGGATGTCCGCCTCGTCCACGAACTCAAGGCCGCCGCCCAAAAGCCTCTCCGTGCTCCCGGAGACGAGCAGGTCCCTGCCGTACTGCTTGCAGAGGCCCTCTATGCGGCTCGCCGTGTTCACCGTGTCGCCGATGACCGTGTACTCCATCCGGCTCGCGGCCCCGATGTTCCCCGCGAGCACCGGGCCGGAGTGCAGCGAGATGCCGAAGCGAAGCCGGGGAAGGCCACGGGCGGCGAAGCCCCGGTTCATCAGCGAGAGCTCCCGCCGCATGTCCTGCGCCGCCGCGAACGCGTCCCGGGCATGGTGAGCTGAGGGGACGGGCGCGCCGAAGAGGGCCATCACCGCGTCCCCGATGTACTTGTTGATGACCCCGCCGTGCGCCCGGATGCACTTCTCCAGGCCGGTGAAGTACTCGTTCAAGAGGGACACGAGCTCGGGCGGCGGCATCGTCTCGGACAGGCTGGTGAAGCCCCGTATGTCGCAGAACATCACCGTCACGTCCAGCGTCCTGCCCCCGAGCTCCGCGTTGCCCTGCAGGAGGTAGTCGCGCACCTGGGGGGTGACCACCTTGCCGAAGGTGTCCCGCATGAACTCCTTCTCCTTGAGCGAGGCCGCCATCTCGTTGAACGCGTCGCCCAGCACGCCCATCTCGTCGTTGGAGCAGATGACGGTCCTGCTTTCGTAGTTCCCCGCCGAGATTTCCCTCGCGCCCGCCGTGAGCCAGCGCAGGGGCTTACGGAAAAAGTTCATCAGGAGGATTGTCAGGCTCAGGCCAAGGAAGAGGATAATCCCGGCGAAGACGAAGTTGCCGCCGTCCCTGCTGCTGAGCCCGTAGAAGCTGGAAAGATAGAGCCGGGACCCCAGGAACACGGAAGGGAAGAGGGCCGCCGAGCAGAAATAGAAGAGGAAGAGGCTCCTTATGGAGGAAAGGCTCATCCGCGCCGTGCCGGAGATCCTTCCCTCCGGGTACATGAGGGGCAGCACGAAGCTCCGGTTCAGCGTCTCCAGCGTGAAGTAGATGATCGTGAACGACAGCGTGGCGAGGAAGACATAGGAGAAGACCGAGTACACGGCGATGAAGGTCACGTCCAGGCCCGTCTCCCGCCCGAAGAAGACCATGAGGGACATCTCCATGACGAAGTTGCACACCCAGCCGGAGATGCCGCGCAGGGCAAAGGCCCCCGGAATGTTCACCATGACCTGCACGTAGCGCTTGTCGTCATGGGGAAGGCCTCGCGTCCCGAGCACGTACAGGAAGCAGAGCAGGACCGGGACCGCATAGCAGATGATGCCGAGGACGCTGACCAGCCTCCGGCTGGCGCGCAGGTAGCCCAGCCAGTCCGAGAACCTGGCCCAGGCGGCGAATTCCGCGCCCTCCGGCATGGGGCATTCCGTCAGGTCCGTGGACAGGACCGCCAGCATGTTCGCCAGCAGGCAGATGAGCCCGTAGAAGTAGATGTGGTGCTTAAGGAAGAAGGCCTTGGGCTTCACATCTTGTAGCCGGGCTGTATGACGGTGTCCTTGTCGGTAAGCACCTTGTCGTAGACCCTCGCCTTCCATTCATCCTGAGGCACGTCCACCACGCTGACCGAAAAATGCTCCTTCTCGCGCCCGAGCGCCTTTGAGGCGGCGTCCAGCAGGGCCTCGGCGACCTCTTTCTTGAGCTCCAGGCTCCGTCCGGGGTACATCTGAATCGTGATATGCGGCATATATTCCTCCATGCTGACGCGGGACCGCTTGTCCCCGGCAGCTTACGGTCAGTGTACAGGAATGCGCCCCTTTTGGCAACACGGCGACGTTTCAGGATTGATTT
>JAFSSU010000390.1 GCA_017450845.1 Treponema sp. | reverse complement strand
GTGGAAAGTGGGGGGCGCGGGGGGCCGGGGAACACCCCGGAAACAGGGGGGGGTCCGGGGAACACCCCGAAAATAAAATTGACAAGCTTCCTTTATGCTGATAATATAGGGTATTATTCGCTAAGGGGTTGTTATGACGCTCAGGGAAAAATACGAACGGGGTCTGCAGGACTCGGAGAACTTCATCACCGGTGAGAAGGAGAACGTTACCGTCTCATACAGGCTGGGCGAGCAGCTCGGCAGGTTCTTCAACGACGAGCTGGACTACACCGAGATGAACATCCACGTCGATTACCCGAACGAGATGCTCAAGAGGGACGACTGGGACGTGAAGATAAAATTCCAGCTCAGGAAGAGGGACATAGACTGGTTCGCGGACAGCCCCTACGTCTACCGCTCGCTGGCGACGATGGCCGACTCCGACTGGAGCAAGGGGGAGCCGGAGGACAGCGAGGCAAAGGAGATTATGCGCGGGATGAAGAACGTGATGGTCCCCATCCAGGACGGGCTGAGCATAAAGACAGTCGGCGTGGAGTGGGCCGTACACGTGCCGGACTGCACGACCTTCTTCGTCTCTTTCTTCTATAAATATGTCGAGGAAGAGGAAGAGGAAATAGCGACGAGCTGACAGGCCGCCGGAGAAGGGATATATGGAAGCAGAGAAATTTGACTCTCCGTTCAAGGGCAGGAGCCTCCTGAACTGGATAGACTGGACTCCCGACGAGATAGGGCAGATCCTTGACTGGGCTTTCCTGGTCAAGAAGCAGTCCCACGCCGGTGAAGTGCACCAGAGGTTTCTGGGCAAGACGATCGCCCTGATATTCGAGAAGAGGTCCACGCGCACCCGCTCGTCATTCGAGACGGCTTTCGGCGAGGAAGGCGGACACCCGGTCTTCATGTCCACCGACGACATCCAGCTCGGCGGCAAGGAGAGCGTCAAGGACACCGCCCGCGTGCTCGGCAGGATGTTCAGCGCGATAGAATTCCGCGGATTCAAGCAGGAGCACGTGGAGGCCCTGGCCAAGTATTCGGGGGTCCCGGTCATAAACGGGCTGACCGACTCCTTCCATCCGACCCAGGTCCTTGCGGACGTGATGACGCTCAAGGAACAGTTCGGGCAGCTCAAGGGGCTCAAGCTCTGTTTCTGCGGGGACGGGCGCAACAACATGGCCAGGTCGCTGATGCTCATCTGTGCCAAGCTGGGCATAGACTTCGCGATGTTCTGTCCGAAAAGCCTCTCCCCCGCCGCCGACATAATGGAGATATGCCGGCCTTTCGCAGCCGCGTCCGGGGCAAAAATTTCGGTTTCAGACGAAATTTCGGTTGTCAAAAACGCGGATTGCCTTTATACTGATGTATGGGTTTCCATGGGTGAAGAGGCGCTCAAAGAAGAGCGTCTCAAGGAACTCAGGCCGTTTCAGGTGAACAAGGCCCTGATGGCCGCCACGGGAAAGGATTCTACCATATTCCTGCACTGCCTGCCAGCCGTGAAGGGCGAGGAAGTCACTGAGGACTTGTTCGAGAGCGGGCAGAGCAAGGTCTGGGATGAAGCCGAGAACCGAAAGCATACGATAAAGGCCATAATGCTGGCCCTTATACCGTAAGCTTAGCCCATATAACGCATTATAGATTGCATGGAGGAATGCACATGAAAAAGCTTTTGTTCGCTATCGTTCTTGCCGCCGGACTGATTGCCTCAGCCGTCGCACAGGGTACCGCCAGCAAGCAGATCTGGGATCACGGCGACAATGTCTCCGACATCTCCTACCAGACCTTCGTCGTCTCCAGGGTTTACGACTCACTGGACGCATACACGGTCCTGTACGAGAAGGCCGGCTACAAGGTCGGCAAGGTCAGCATCCCGAAGAGCTGGGCCTACCAGGGTACCACGGTGGAAGCCCACAAAAACCACAAGCTCTTCTTCCGCAACAAGGTCAAGACCATGGACAACATGATGACCATCGTCTACAAGAACGGCGAGTTCTACAAGGTCTTGCTGACCCTCCCGACGGACAAGGGCGACCCCGTGTGGGCAGTCGCACCCAACGGCTATGATGCCGGAGTCAGCCAGGACGCAACGAGCCTTGACGTCAAGTTCTAAGACCGCATAGCATGCGCCGCCACGAGGGCAGGCCCCAGGGTTTGCCACGGGGCGGCGTTATGAATTCAAAGATTTACAAATTGTCATCCTTACAGTATCATCAGCTCGGAACAATATGATCAGTCTCTCTAAAGAACAAGTTGAATCCTTCAGGGATTTCATCGGCACATACGGGCGCTTCATAGTCATAGGCCACAAGGAGCCTGACGGGGACTGCATGTCAAGCAGCATCGGTGTCTCCTACATACTGGAGCACTTCGGCAAGGAATGCGTCCTGCTCAACTACGGCCCCTTCAAGCGCAGCGAGGTCAAGAAGTTCGCCCCCCTCTTCACGAACGAGCCCCCCTTCATGTCACAGGAGGACAGGAAGAGGACGGGCCTCATAATCGTGGACTGCTCCGAGCTTTCCCGCCTTGGGGATGAGATGAAGGATGCCCTGGAAGGGCTGGACTGCTTTATCATCGACCACCACAAGACAGCCTCCGTCGGGGATGCCAAGGCCATAGTGGACCCGACATCCCCCGCCGCCGCCCTGCTCGTCCAGCAGCTCTACGAGGCCCTGGTCGGCACGCCTGACACGGAGAAGGCAAAGACCCTCTTCTTCGGGCTCTCCACGGACACGGGCTTTTTCCGCTACCTGGGGACAAAGGACGCGGAGGTTTTCCGCGCCGCCGCCCGGCTCGTGGAGGCGGGCAGCAACCCCCGCGAGACATACCAGGAGATGTCCGGCGGCAAGCCCTGGAACACCCGCAAGCTGCTGGGAATCATGCTGGACAGGGCCGAGCGGCACATATCCGGCAAGCTCGTCGTCAGCTGGGAGACCCAGGAGGACACCAAGAAGTACGGGCAGGAAGGCCGCGACTCCGACGCGCTCTATTCCCTTATGCTCGCGGTGGAGGGCGTGGAGGCCGTCGCCTTCGTCAGGCAGGAGAGCGACACGAACTGCACGCTCGGCCTGCGCTCCAAGGACAAGGTTGACGTGAGCGCGGTCGCGGCCAAATTCGGCGGCGGCGGGCACAAGAACGCCTCCGGGGCGAGCTGCGAGGGCAAGGTGGAGACCCTCATCCCCGCGATCGTCAAGGAATTCGCCCGGCAGATGCAGGGGGCTTGAGATGTACGCGTTCATCCTCCTCGCAATCCCCTGCCTGCTCCTCTTCTTCCTGCGCTCGCCGCTGGCAAAAGGGTCCTATTGGCTCGCCTTCAGCCTGGGATTCTTTCCGGCCCTCGCCTGGTGCATCATAGACGAGTTCTTCGTCTTCAGCGCATACCGTGCCGTGCCCGCGCTCGGCCGGACGTATGCCCATATCCTGATCAAAGACATCGTGCTCCCGGCAGTCCTTCTCTGCGGGCCATATTTCCTGATCTCACGGAGGAAGCCCTCCGACAGGGCCTTCGCCCTGCTCGTAGTGCTCGCCGCATTCTACATGGCCTACCTGCCATACGGGGTCATCAGCGGGGAAGAACGATTCTCTTTCTTCTGCGCCCTCGTCAAGCCCGTCCTTATCTGCTCCCACGTCATACTGCTGGCCATGTGCTGCACAGGACTCTGCAGGAGCGTCGCGGCGAAGAGGAAGCCCCTCGCGGTTCTGTTCGCGCTGGGGATGATAGTTTTCCCTGCCCTCCCCCCGCTTGCGGAATCCCTCTGGTTCCTGGCCTACCCCGCGTCCGCCTGGATCGGAATCGGGGCAGTGATGCTGGCAGCCGCAGTGCTTTTGCCCATTTTTATATGCGAAACAGGCAGCAAAACCCTAGACAAATCCATATAATTTATGATAATATAGCGACTATGCTTAACACAAGGCATTTTACGGAATATGTGCGCGAGGACGATATGTCCGGACGCACAAGGAGGATCGTTGGCTGACAATAAGGGAATGCGCATAAACGGGAACATCCGTGTGCGCGAGGTTAGGCTCATTGATAATGAAGGTAACCAGAAGGGCATTGTACCCACGCTAGAAGCCCTCAAAATGGCAAGAGAGCAGGAGCTCGACCTTGTTGAAGTATCGCCGAACGCAAATCCGCCGGTCTGTAAGATACTGGACTTCGGAAAATACAAGTTCGAACAGGAGAAAAAACTCCGTGACTCCAAGAAGAACCAGAAAGTATTGAAAATCAAGGAAATCCGTATGCAGCCGAAAATCGGCTCGGGTGACCTTGACACGAAGGCTAAGCATGTACAGGAATTTCTGGACGAGGGTGACAAGGTTAAGGTGACGATTCGTTTCCGCGGGCGTGAGCTTGCCCATACCGAACTCGGCTATGATGTCCTAAAAGAGGTTGAAAAAAGGCTTACCGAAGGCTCCTACGTCATGGAGAAGGCCCCGATGATGGACGGCCGTTTCATGTCCATGACGCTCGGCTCAAAAGCCAAAAAGAAAACTCCCGTGGCGCAAGCCCAGGAAAAGGTGGATGGAAATGTCTAAGAACAAGATGAAGACAAAGAAAAGCTCAGCAAAGCGCTTTTCGCTTACCGGAACCGGTAAAGTAAAGTACAAGAAGATGAACCTCCGTCATATCCTGACGAAAAGGTCTCCCAAGCGCAAGAGGAACCTCCGCAAGGCAGGCATCCTTTCCGAGGATTCGGCCAGGAGAATCCGCAAGCAGCAGATTCCCTACGCGTAAGTGGCTGCGGATGAAAGCAGTTGCACGGTAACTGAAAAATCGAATTCGAGGAGATTGAAAGATGGCTAGAGCAGTAGATGGTCCGAAGAGGAAGAACCGCCGTAATAAAATCCTGAAGCTCGCGAAGGGCTTCTACGGCGACAGGAAGTCAAACTATAAGGCCGCGAAGGATGCGGTCGTCAAGGCGCTTGACCACGCTTACAGCGGACGCAAGGAGAAGAAGCGCGTCTACAGGCAGCTGTGGATTGCCCGCATCAATGCCGCCGTCAGGGCGGAGGGCCTGTCCTACAGCCGCTTCATCAACGGTCTGGTGAAGGCAAACGTCATCATCAACCGCAAGGCTTTGAGCAACATGGCCGTCGAGGATCCCGTGGCGTTCAAGGCTGTCGTTGATGTCGCCAAGAAGGCGCTGGGCGAGGCTCAGAGCGCGTAACGAATCGTAAACGCATAAGGTGCAGTAGGTATGATTTCCCTCGATCAAGTCTTGTTATTGCAGAAAAAGGTTGAGACCGCTGTAGGAAAAATCAACTTCCTCACGGGACAGATTTCGCAGCTGAAAAACGACAATGATGCTTTGCGCACCAAGTGTGCCGAGCTCACAAAGGCATTGGACGAAAAAACGGAGTTGGTTTCTTCCCTTGAAGCGAACCAGGGCAAGATTGAGGAAGGCATACTCACCGCGCTGAACCGTCTGGATACCGTGGAGAATGCGGTTCTTGACGGTGAGGGCCCGCAGGCTACCGGTACAGAAGGGAATGATTCCCCGGTGACGGCGGCCTCGCAGGGGGCAGATGACGAGGAGGTGGAGGATGACGATGCCCCCGCCTTCGACTATACCGGCGGCACGAATGCCAGCGAGGAATCACAGGAGCTCAAGGAAGTCACTGAGGAAATAGCCGACGCGACGAACACGTCCACTGACGTGCAGGTCAACGAGGTAGCCTCCGACGCTGAAAGCCCTGCTCCTGCTGAGACTCCGGCGGAGTCAAGCGCACCGGCTCCGGCAGCAGAGACAGCAAGCAGCACTTCCTCAGAAGGCGAGAATCAGGATGCGGATTCCCTGAACGGGCAGTTCGATATTTTCTAATCACATTTCTCCGGGACGGCGGCAATGGGCAAGCTCCAGATAGACATTTTGGGAACATCCTTTGCCGTGCAGGCCCCGGAGGATGACACGTACCTCAAAAAACTCTTTTCCTATTATTCTGAAATTATCAACACGATACAACGAACAAGCAAGATAAAAGATAACCTCGAGATAAGCATCATGGCAGGAATTACCCTTGTCGATGAGCTGTACAAAGAGAAACAGCGCAACGCAAGCTATTCCAAGGCTTTGAACAACTCCAATGACGCGGAGGCCGACCGCCTGACCGCCGAGATGATACAAAAGATAGACAAGGCCCTTGCCGATGCTGACTGAAACGCCCCCTGTGGCAGCCCTCCCCCGAATCTGGGTAGACGCGGACTCCTTCCCCGCAAAAGCACGCGAGCTGCTGCTTAAAACGGCGGCTAGCAAACAGATTCCTGTCATATACGTGGCGAACCACGATATAGCATTCGGCATACAAAGCCCCCTCTTTGAAATGCGGATTTGTCCCCAGACCCCGGGCGCGGCGGACGACTGCATCGCAGACGGATGCGGCCCCTGCGACATCGTGGCCACCCGGGATATACCGCTTGCAGCCCGGCTCGTGGACAAAGGAATCCGCGTCATCAACGACCGGGGCGTGTGCTACGACAAGAGGACGGTGGAGAAGCGGCTCAAGGAGAGGGAACTTTCCATGCAGATGGAGGCCCTGGGCCTGCACAAGGGGCACAGCCACGGGGGTTACGGGGGAAAGGATCTGGACGCGTTCGGCAAATGCCTCCACTCCGTCTTGTCCTCAATGGGCCTCTGATCGGGACGGCGGGGGTGTATATGGAATTCACGGCTTTCACGGCTGGCAAGGACGACGAGGGCAAACGCCTGGACAAGCTGGTCCGGGCTGTGCTGGACGGAAGGGCAATACCGGGCAGAGGCCCGGGCATGAACATATTCCAGGCCCTGAGGAAGAGACTTGTCAGGCTGAACGGGGGCAAGGCGGAAGCCTCGGCACGGGTTCACGAAGGAGACCTGATAGAAGTTGCAAGCTTTCTTCTCGCCGGAGCAGCAGGAAGCCGAGAAAAACAAGCATCCCGTCCTAACCCATCGCTACAGACCTCAACTGCAAAGGAAGCTCCTCAAGCCCCTCATCCCGCCAGAAGCAGTATGCGCCTGGAAGTCCTCTTCCAGAACGATGACATAATGCTGATCAACAAGCCTGAAGGAATCAGCGTGCAGCCCTCGTCCAGTGGCAAAGAGAGCATCAGCCAGATTGTCAGGGAGGAATGGGAGGCGGCAGGACCGCACGGCTCGCTGTCATTCACTCCTGCCCCACTCCACCGCCTGGACCGCAACACGACGGGCATCCTCGCCATATCCCGGAGCGCGCGCGGAGCCGCCTGGTTCAGCCGGGCGATACGGGAGCGGTCGATCCGGAAGATCTACATCGGAATCTGCATGGGACGGCTAAAAGAAGATGCCCTGTGGGAGGACTGGCTTGCAGCAGACAGCGGGAGCGGCGGCAACCGGGGCACCTGCTTCCACACCGTACGGCGGGCGGAAGCGGCAGGGGACGGCAGGAAAGGCAGGAGCAGCCTCGCACGGACTCAAG
>JAFSSU010000389.1 GCA_017450845.1 Treponema sp. | reverse complement strand
GCCAATACTCCCTCACCTGTTGCTCCTGTATACTTTTTGGAATCCCCTCCGCTCTGACTCTCACACGGCTTCAGTCCCCACGGGTCAAGCCAGCTGACCGGGTCGGAGTTGACGTAGGCATACCAGTTGCGCCCGTCCTGTATGGGGTCAACCGTAGTGAAGCGTCCGAACATGGCGGAATAATCGCGGAAGCCGTAATTGTACAGGACTGTCCAAGAATCGTACTCCTTGCCTTGAAGCTTACGCTTGCGGTTGCCGGTGAAGCCATGTCTGAACCTCTCCGGCCTGTCCTGAAGGGGCTGGCCGAACACGTCATAGTCAAACATATAGAGCGGGCTTCCCCACTGATTGGTGACAGCGCGGACGCTGCCCAGATAGTCTTTGCCGAAGTAGTGCCGCTCCGCGTCCGTGTGGCCCGCGCTGACGAAGGGGAGGAACAAAAGTTAGCAGAACTTGAACTTGATAATTTTCTGCCGCAAAAAATTTCTCCTCAACATCTTTTTCCTCATCTTCGCTCATTCATCTGTCTCCTCCGTTATCAGATGGTCTATATCACTATAAATTCCTGCTCCCTCATTAACAACATTCAGTTTATCAAGTGCACTAGAAATGTCATCTACTTTATTGGGTATTAGAGCTTTTGGTCTCTGCAGAGCCTCAGCGATTCCGATATTTTCTGGCAGCAGAAAGAGATTTGCCGCATCTACTGCAACTCCATCTACAATATTCCTAATTCCATCAGCCACCCGGAGCAGTCATAGCCGTTGCCCTCGGTCTTTGTCCCCGTGAATCCGCCTGAGCCTTCCGCCATATATTGCCTCCGATTATGTTCCCTCGTATATGATATCTAAACCAAGCTCCGGCGGTATGGTTACGGACTTACCGGGCGACAAAGGCTTTCCGGAGAGCTTGTCACGGCCACGTGAAAAAAAAATGAGAGCTGGCGATTTTACGACATTTCGCGGGGAAGGACATGCCGTATATTAATGGCATAAGGACAGGGCGAAAGCCACTCTCGCGTTGCGGGAGCGTCCTTAACATCAAAACGGGGGGAATCCCCCAAGAAGGAGTTCTTATGAACCTTAACACTTTGAGCAGCGAACCGCTGACAAGCAAGACCGGAAGGCTGGCAATAGCCTTGTATCCCAACGCACTGACCGCTGGAAGCGGCGAGCCAGTAACCTACTATGCCCGCGTCATGAACCGCAGCCGCCTGAACCAGGAGGACATTGCGGACGACATCCTCGCGAGCGGGGCCAGCGTGCCCAAGGAGAGCATCATCAGCACCTGGAAGCTGATAAACAACGCGGTCACCTGCCGCATCGCCGAGGGCATCTCGGTCGATACCGGGCTGGGGCTCCTGCGCCCGTCAATCAACGGCTCGTTCGACAGCGCGAACAGCGACTTTGACAGGAAGAAACATTCCATCACCGTGCAGTACCGCCCGGGAAAGCAGCTGGCGGAAATCCTGTCATCGCTGACCCCGGTCATCGCGCAGGGCGGTCACATCCAGCCGGAGATTACGGATGTCCGGGACAAGTCCATGCCGACGGAAAAATCAGACATGCTCAGCCCCGGAGGCTTCCTCGTCATACGGGGAAAGAACATCATGGTGCTTGACCGTGAGGACGGCACGGGCGACGACTCTGTCGGGGTATACTTCGACAATCAGGACGACCCGGAGAAATCCGTTCGGCTGTCACCCGAGCAGATTTACCACAATTCCTCGACGCTCCTTGAGGGGATAATCCCCCGCCTTGAGCCGGGAATATACAAGGTACGGGTAGCGACCAGGTACAGCGGCCGCAGGGGACGCAAGGGAGTGCAGGAGCACAGCTTCGCCAAGGAGTTCCTCGTCACCGCATAGCAGGGAGTGACACGTTCTTTCCGGGGGAGGGGGTATATCCCCTTCCCCCGTTTTTATTATTTCCCCGCGTCCTTCTGCCGGATTTCCACGCGGCGGATCTTGCCGCTGATGGTCTTGGGCAGCTCCTCGACGAACTCGATCGTCCGGGGTATCTTGTAGAGGGCAAGATGGGTCTTGGCAAAGGTCTTGAGCTCTATGTCCATCTCCTTGCCGGCCACGTAGCCCTTGTTCAGGACGACGGTCGCCTTTACCAGCTGGCCGCGCTTGGGGTCGGAGATTCCGGTGACGGCGCACTCCAGCACGGAGGGGTGCTGCATCAGGACGCTCTCCACCTCGAAGGGACTGACGCGGAAGCCCGAGCTCTTGATTATGTCGTCGTTCCGGCCGACGAACCAGATGTATCCGTCATCGTCGTAGTAGGCCGTGTCGCCGGTGTCGTAGTAGTCGCCGTCAAGCGCCTTGTGCGTCGCCTCCTCGTTCTTGTAGTAGCCCAGCATGAGTCCGACGGGTCGCTCGGACTTGTCCTTGCCCAGGCGGATGACGAGGCTTCCCGTCTCGAGCGGGGCGCACTTCTTGCCGTCCTGAGGGCGGACAATCTCCAGGTCATAGCCCGGGGCTGCCTTGCCCATGGAGCCGGGCTTGGGCGACATTCCGGGGAAGTTCCCCGCCGTGACGGTCGTCTCTGTCTGCCCGTAGGCCTCGAACATCTTTATGCCGGTCTGCTCAAGGAAGCGGTTGAAGACCTCGCTGTTGAGAGCCTCGCCTGCGGTGACGCAGTACTTGAGCGCGGACAGGTCGTACTTGCTCATGTCCTGCCGTATAAGGAAGCGGTATGCGGTCGGCGGGGCGCAGAAGGTGTTGACCTTGTACTGCGACAGCTTCTTGAAGAATAGGTCGGGGGTGAACGAGAGCATGTCGTACACGAAGACCGCGCTGCCCGCAATCCACTGGCCGTAGAGCTTGCCCCAGACGGCCTTGCCCCATCCCGTCTCCGCGACGCTCAGATGCAGGCCGTCGTCGATGACGTTCTGCCAGAACTTTGCCGTGACGATGTGACCCAGGGGGTATGTGTAGGAGTGCATCACCATCTTGGGGTAGCCGGACGTTCCGCTCGTGAAGTACATCAGCATGGGATCGTCGTTGTGCGTGGCCGCCTCCCCCGTGGGGCGGGGGAAGCTTGTCCCGCAGCTTTCCAGCTCCTTGTGGAAGTCCAGCCAGCCCTTGCGCTCCCCCGTGACGGTGACCAATGTCCTGACGGTCGGCGACCTGGAAAGCGACTCCTCTATGCGGTCCTCGATGTGACCGTCGTCGAAGGAGATTATCATCTTGACTTCCGCGCTCGTGTTGCGGTAGACCAAATCCTCGGTCAGGAGCTGGTTGGTCGCCGGGACGCAGATGGCCCCGATGCGGTGCAGGGCGAGTATGACCCACCAGAACTCGTAGCGGCGGCGCAGGATGACCATGACGACGTCGCCCTTCTTTATGCCCTGTTTGGTCAAAAAGACGGCTGTCTTCTGGGACAGCTCGGACATCTGCCTGAAATTCCAGATATGCTCCTCGCCCGTATCGTTGCACCAGATCATCGCTCGCTTGTCGGGGGCCTCGCGGGCATAGCGGTCCACGATGTCGTATGAGAAGTTGAAGTCCTTGGGGACCCGTATCTTGAAATTCTTCTTCAGTTCCTCGTAGCTCTCGCCCTCGTGCCAGTCGATGAATTCGCTCAGGTAGTTCATGCTATCGCTCCTTCTTGCCGCCAGTGTCCAGTATTAAAGCGGTATGTTCCCGTGTTTTTTGGCGGGAACTCCGGCCTGTGCCTTGTTCTCCAGGAACTCAAGGCTTGACGCGACGTACTCGCGGGTCTGTCCCGGCTCTATGATTTCGCTGATGTAGTCATGGGCGGCCGCAATCTTGGGGTTCATGACGGTCTGCCGGTATTCCTCGGACTTCTCGGCGACAAAGGCCGCCTGGGAGGGATCCTTCATCTGCTTTGCGTAGAGGATTTCCAGCGCGCCCTCCGCCCCCATGACGGCAATCTCGGACTTGGGCCATGCGTACACGAAGTCCGCGCCCAGGTGCTTGGAGCACATCGCGATGTACGCGCCGCCATACGCCTTTCGGGTTATGACGGTGACCTTGGGGACGGTCGCCTCGCTGTATGCGTAGATGACCTTGGCCCCGTGGCGGATGATTCCTTTCTGCTCCTCGTCGGGGCCGGGCAGGAAGCCGGGCACGTCCACGAAGCTGACGAGGGGTATGCCGAAGCTGTCGCAGTAGCGGACGAAGCGGGCAATCTTGTCGCTCGCGTCGCAGTTCATCAGGCCGCCCCAGACGGCGGGGTTGTTGGCGACGATTCCGACGGGCTTGCCTTCGATCTTGGCGAAGCCTACGACGGACATGGCCGCGAATTCCGCCATGACCTCAAAGAAGGAGTCGTCGTCCACCACGCAGTCAATGACCTTGCGGATGTCGTAGCCTTTCTTGCTCTCCTCGGGAAGGACGGAGGCAATCTCGTTCACCTTCTTCTTGTCAAACTTGAACTTCGCGTCCGCGATGATTTTCTCACCGTAATAGTGGGGGATGTAATCCAGGAGCCTCTTGACTTTCTCGTAGCAGTCCTGCTCAGTGTCGCAGCGGAAGTGGGCGACGCCGCTTTTCTCGGAATGTATGGACGCGCCGCCGAGCTCCTCAGACGTGATGTCCATGGACAGGACGCTCTTGACGACCTTGGGACCGGTTATGAAAAGCTGGCTTATTTTATCGACGGCGAAGATGAAGTCGGTGATTCCCGGCGAGTAGACCGCGCCGCCCGCGCAGGGGCCCGCGATGATGCTTATCTGGGGGACGGAGCCGCTCGCCCTGACGTTCTGGTAGAAAAGCTCCCCGTAGCCGCAGAGCGCGTCGATTCCTTCCTGAATCCTCGCCCCGCCCGAATCGTTTATGCCGATGACCGGGCAGCGGGCCTCTATGGCTTTGTCAATCAGCTCCGCTATTTTCTGACCGTGCACCTTGCCCAGGCTGCCACCCTGCACCGTGAAGTCCTGCGCGTAGACGGCGACCTTGCGGCCGTTTATCTTGCCGAAGCCGGTTATGACCCCGTCGTATGGAATCTCCTTGCCCGCCATCCCGAAGCTGGTGCACTGATGGCTCGCGCGGGAATATATCTCGTGGAAACTGTCCTTGTCGCAGAGGGCGGCGATGCGCTCTATGGCGTGCAGCTTGCCCTTCGCGTGCTGTTTTTCAAGATTGTACGTGTAGTTAGCCATATCAAAAATAGTAACAGCTATTGCCCTCGTAGTCAATGACAAAAATGCCTGTTTTGTCAAAAAGCGGGGTATCTTCCATTTATGCGCTTTTTGCGGTAGACTTCCTGACGTATGGCTTCCTTGATTGATTTGGAAAAGATAACGCAGGACATACGGCTGTCCTCACCTTTTGATTATGCTTCCACGCCGGCGGCATCCACCTGCATTTCCCGGCTGAAGCTCCTGCTCGGCTCTGACCCCCTTGGCAGGACTTATCTCAGTCTGAAGGACGAAATCTCAGAGGATGACATAGCGCCGGAGGAAATCGTGATGGACAGCTCACTTCCTGTCAGCGGCCCTGCCAACCGGCTGGCATCTGTCCTTCATGCCGTCGCCATGAGGAAAGCCGGGGTCTTCGCCTGGAACGGAAGCAGCGGGCAGCTCTACCTGGACGAGAACCCGGATCTGGCGGACATCCTGTTCACGGCAGGGCTCCCCGTGTACCACATGAGGAACAGGGCGGCCCCTGCCCAGATTGAGATGACGGGTAAGGACGCGGATCTTTGCATGGAGCTCAAGAGGGACGGGAAGGGCTTCTTCCAGCTTTCCGTCGTCCTGCGGACCGTGGAGACAGGAATCCTGGATTCGGTGAAGGCCATGAGCCCGAACTATGCGCTGGCAGGAAGCAAGCTCTTCCGCTGTGAGCTGGGGCCGCTCTACAACCGCCTCTCCTCCTTCAACGGGAAGATACGGGAGGAAAAGGCGGGGCAGTGCCTCTCGCTCTTCCTGACGGCCTTCCCCGGCGCACAAATCCTGATGGAGGGCTGGACGATGGAGGAGCAGCCGCCCAAGCTCGCGGAGGAGGGGCTGAGGTTCGAGAGCCTCGATGATGAGGGGAACCTGTGCCTCTCCTTCTTCACCTCGCTTGAGCTTCCCGGCTTCGACGACAGCTTCGTCCCTTCGGTACGCCCCCAGTTCATCGTCACGCTGGACGAGGAGCAGAGGAAGTTCAAGAAGGCCCGCGTGGTATACCCGCTTTCCTCGCAGGAAGGGGAGAACTCCGTGGAGGCCATGCTCAGGAAAAGCACGCGCAGCCACAAGGACGAGCTTGAGGATGACAATTTCTTCACCAGCGATGACGGGGTCATCTACATATCCCCCAAGCTCGCGTCCTTCTTCCTGACGGAGAACCTGACCGCGCTCGCCTCGTCCTACAGGCTCTTCGGCACGGACGCGCTCAAGAAGTACAAGCTCAAGCGGGTCTCACCCAAGACATCGCTTTCCGTGAAGAGCGGCATAGACTTCTTTGACACGGTCTGCACGGTCAACGTGGACGGGCAGGAGTTCGACCTGAGCGAGGCTTTCAAGCTCTACGAGGCCAACCACTACATACCGCTGAACGACGGGTCGCACGCGATAGTCGACCCGCACTACTTCGACTCGCTCAGGAGAATCCTCAGCAAGAGGACAAAGGAGGGGACCTACAAGCTCAGCTTCTTTGACCTGCCCGTCGTCAACGACATGATAGACGAGAAGACCTCCGACGTGGGACTCAAGAAAAGCAGGGAGGTCTACGAGGGCTTCAACAAGATTGCAGGTCGCACCCTCCCCGGCTCGGCCGTGAAAGGAAAGCTCCGCCCCTACCAGGAGTACGGGGTCAAATGGCTGGACTACCTGCGCGAGAACAACCTGGGCGGATGCCTCGCCGACGACATGGGACTAGGCAAGACCCTTCAGGCCATAACCCTGCTGTCAGCCAGCTACATGAACCCGCAAGGAGCGGAGAAGCCTGCCCCTTCCCTCATCGTAGTCCCCAAGAGCCTGGTCTCAAACTGGCAGGAGGAAATCCGCCGCTTCGCCCCGGAACTCGACACTGGCGTGTACTACGGGCAGCAGAGGAGCCTGGAGGAGGCCCTCACGCACAGCGTCATCCTGACGACCTACGCGATCGTCCGCAACGACATAGAGGAGCTGCAGAAGCTTGAGTTCGAGTTCGTCATACTGGACGAGGCCCAGTCCATCAAGAACACGTCGTCCAACATCTCCAAGGCCGCGATGCTGCTGACAGGCAGGCACCGCTTCGCGCTGAGCGGCACCCCGATGGAGAACAACCTGGGCGAGCTGTACTCGCTCTTCCGCTTCCTGAACCCGACGATGTTCGGCGGAGCCACCGAGTTCAACAGGAACTACCTGAACCCTATCCAGAAGGAGGGAGACGCGGAGTCCGCCCGGGAGCTGTCCAAGAAAATCAGCCCCTTCATCCTGCGCCGCCTGAAGGGGGACGTGGCCAAGGAGCTGCCGGAGAAGAGCGAGGAAATCCTTTACGTGGACATGAGCCCGGAGCAGGCCGCCCTGTACGAGCAGAGGCGCTTCTTCTACCAGCAGGCCATAGACGGGGAAATAAAGGACAAGGGCTTCAGCAAGGCTACCTTCTCGATATTGCAGGGGCTGCTGGAGCTCAGGCAGATAGCCACGGTTCCGGAGTCCAAGACGGACGGGGAGATAGCTTCCGCAAAGTGGGAGACCCTGCTTACCCATCTGGGGGATGTCGTGGGCTCGGGCCACAAGTGCCTGGTGTTCTCAAACTTCCTTGGCGCGGTCGATGAGATTTCCTCCCGCCTGGACGAGGAGGGAATCGGCCACCTGGTGATGACCGGGGCGACCAACAACCGGGCCGCTCTCGTCAAGCAGTTCCAGACCGACCCGGACTGCAAGGTCTTCGTGATGACGCTCAAGACGGGCGGAGTGGGACTGAACCTTACAGCCGCCGACTACGTGTACATCCTGGATCCCTGGTGGAACAGGAGCGCGGAGATGCAGGCCATAGACCGGACCCACCGCATAGGGCAGGTCAAGAACGTGTTCTGCTACAGGATAATCGCGAGGGGGACGATAGAGGAGAAAATCCTGGAGCTTCAGCAGCACAAGAAGGACCTCTTTGACTCGGTGATAAGCGCGGACAGCCAGATGGTCAAGAAGCTCACGGCGGAGGACGTTGACTTCCTTCTGGAAGGAGGAGAGTGAGGATGAAGGACAATTTGCTGGACTTCATGCCCGAGGACACTGGCATGAACGGGAAATTCACGAAGGATAAGCTTGCCGATATTTTTGAGCCCCTTCCCCAGTCGCATCTGCGCGCCGCCATCAAGCGTATGCCCACGGAAGTCGGAAAGGGCGATATGAAAAACAAGCAGAAGATGCGCGAGAAGCTGGCAGAATGTGTCCTGGACAGAGAAATGCTTGCCTCGTACCTGTCCTCGTTCGCGGACAACGAATTCAAGTTCCTGCTCGGCATAGTATTCGATTCCGACAGGCCCCTGCAGGAAATCGTTGACGAAAACTCGATCGATATTCACCAGTACATGAAGGACAGCGGCTACAGATACCTGGGCAAGACTCTGGACGAGAACAAGCTGCCGTTCGTGGGGCTCATTTCCTACGAGCAGAGCCAGTCCCAGGTACGCATCTCCATCTCAACCTATCTGCAAAGCTACCTTGCTTATATGCTCTACCAGTATTACGCGAGGTTCAGGACGCTGGAATCATCCTTATCAAAAAAATTCAAGAAGGGCTGCGCACAATCCAGGGAGGTCTTTGAGAACAGTCCCGTGGCGATAATAGCCCTGAAGAACGCCGGGATTTGTGAGAAGCCCGCGGGGAGCAAAATCCTGAAGGGCATAAGGAAAGCCCTCCGCTCCGCTGTCCGCATCCAGCCGTTTACTCCCACTGCGGTCCTGAGACGCATGGGATACGACGAGAAGGACGCAGACCGCATGGAGTCCGCGGCCGAGGACCTGTACATCAGCTTCTTCACGGGGGCTTTCTCGGAAAAAGACGGAGGATCCCCTGTGTTCAACATGATTCCGAACGACCCTCTGGCCCTTTACCGGAGGGCTGTCAGCAGCTACATGGCAAGCAGGAACGTCAGCTTTGACTTCACCATGTTCGCTCCCTCGGTCCGCATTATCACATACGACTGCAACATGGACAAGCTGCTCAAGTACCGGACGGAGCGCATGGGCAAGCTGAAGTCGCTCCTGGCTTCCTGGGCAAAGGGTGGCCTGAGCATCGGCGGGAAGTCGTTCGCATGGAACGCAGCCATTGACTTCAGGCAGTTCGTAAGCAACCTTACCATACTGGAGAACGTACAGACCGACATCATGCCGCCCGGCGGGCTTGAGTACTCCTGCTACAAGGAGTATTACACGAACAGGAAGTGGTATCAGCTTCAAAACCGCCAGGAGCTCAAGAAATACCTGTTCAACCCCTTTTACAACAACCTCTTCCTTGCCTTCGCCGCCATGGGCCTGTTCGAGATTTCCTGCGAGCATCTCCTGCAGCAGAAAAAGTATGATGACGTCAAGGATGTTTTGAAAAAAATATCCTCCAAAACTCCCATGTCATATTACATATATATGGGGGATGTTGACGCGAACGACTTTTCCAACTACAAGACGGACAATCTCTGCTATCCCTACGGGCAGCTGACGGTAATCAGGATGACCGAGCTGGGCCGGGCCGTGTTTGACCAGGATGCGGTCCTGAAAGGAAGCGGCTCAGCGGCAAAGCTCCAGCCTCCTGTCCTGAAGCCATCCTTCATCATAAGCATGGACAAGGACGATGTCGTGAGCGCGGAGACCCTGAAGCCCTACTGCCGGCAGATCTCTCCCCGCCTCTACAAGACCGGGCTGAGGGAAATACTCTCACGCTGCGGAAGCAAGGCGGACTTGGACTCCTTCTTCAAGATGCTGCGGTCCGTCACCCAGAAGCCCCTTCCCCCTGAATGGGAGGAACTGAGGATGAAGGCTGAGTCCCGCTTCGTCAAGATGAGGTTGGAGGATTATTATATGGTTTACCCCTTGGACGGGCTTCCTTCCGAGCTGATCGCGGTCATAGACGGGATATGCAGAAGGAAACCCTATGCCTTCCACATGGAGGACAACCGGGTCGCCGTAAGGAACAAATCCGTCGAGGCTTTCTTCGCGGAAATAAAGAGCGCCGGCTTCAACATATCGCCGGAAGAGAACTGAAAATTCGCGAAAGCCCTTGACTTATTGTTTCTTTCTCGGTATAACATAGAAAACCTAGGTGATAAGTCGGGAATGAGAACGCCGTTACCGCATCCCATTCCTTCTGTTTTATCATTGATTTTACCGCATATAAATGGAGGAAACATTTATGAAGAAGATTCTGAGCGCAATCATAGCAGTTGCCGCAGTCGCGGCCCTCGCCAGCGCGAAGCCCAAGACCGTGACCCTGAAGGTCGGTGCCACCCCGGAGCCCCACGCCGAAATCCTGAAGCTCATCCAGAAGGACCTGAAGGCCCAGGGCATCAAGCTCAAGATCGTCGAGTTCACGGATTACGTGACCCCGAACAAGGCCCTGGAGGACGGCCAGATTGACGCGAACTACTTCCAGCACCTGCCCTACATGGAGTCCTTCAACAAGGAGCAGGGAACCCACCTGGCCAACGCGGGCGGAATTCACATTGAGCCGATAGCCCTGTATTCCAGGAAGTACAAGTCCCTCTCCGAGCTGCCCGCCGGTGCGAAAATCGGCGTTCCCAACGACCCGACCAACGAGGGCCGCGCCCTTCTCCTGCTCCAGTCCGCCGGGCTCATCACGCTCAAGGACGAGGCCGGAATCACCGCGACCCCGCTCGACATCGTGTCCAATCCCAAGAACCTGAAGTTCACCGAGGTTGAGGCCGCATCCGTCCCCCGCATCCTGCCGGACGTTGACGCAGCCGTAATCAACGGCAACTACGCGATTCCCGCCGGGCTCAACGCGAGCAAGGACGGCCTGTTCGTAGAAGGAGCGGACTCCCCCTACGTCAACGTCGTCGCCGTCAAGGCCGGGCACGAGAACGATGCGGCCATCAAGGCCCTCGTCAAGGCCCTGCAGAGCGACACCGTACGCAACTGGATCCAGAAGAAGTACCCGAACGGGGATGTCATCGCGGTATTCTGATCAGGGGACACACCCCTACTCCGTGCGCGAGTCCTGCCAGTGCCATACCGGCCTGGCGAGCGCGGAGCTGAATGGCTGCCTCCGGCGGAAGTCCGGCAGCCAGCTCGTATCGTCGCTGAGGTCCTGATAAAAGAGGTACTCGAAGCAGTATGAGTCTATGAGCTTGCGGAGCCCCGCATCTTCGTCCGCGCTGACCAGACGGTTCTGGAAGGCGGCGAGCGATGCCTTGCGGGCGGCGAGCTCCTTCCCGTCACCCTCGAAAGGAACGGGCGTGTACTGGGACATCAGGGAGACGCAGGCCCGCCCGTCGGCATGGGCCTTGAGGTAATCCAGCACCATCACCGTATCGTCCATCCTGCCCGGCAAAAAGAGGTGGCGGATAATGACACCGGAAAGAATCTTTTCCCGCGTCTCCCCACCCCTCCTGATTTTTTCTATATGCAGGGGACTCATTGACAGCATCCTGCGTATGGCCCGCTTGGCGGCGGCCGGGTAGTCCTCCGCGCCGAAGAGGCTCCTGCTCATCATGGGGTTCAGGGTCTTGAGGTCTGGAAGCCAGATGTCAACGAGCCCTTCCAGCAGGTCAAGGCTCTCCGGCGACTCATACGCGCTGGAATTCCATGCGACAGGAAGCGTCAGGCCCGCCTCCCTGGCGGCACGTATGCCTTCCGCAATCGCCGGGATGTGGTGGCTGCCAGTCACGAGGTTGATGTTCTCTGCCCCCGCCTCCTGCAAAGAGAGACAAACCCGGGCGAATTCGTCCGCAGAGATTTCCCGGCCCATCCCCTGCTGGGAGATCTGGTAGTTCTGGCAGAATGAGCAGCGGAGGGTACAGCCGGTGAAGAAAATCGTCCCGCTTCCCCCGAATACGGTCAGCAGTGGTTCCTCGCCGAAGTGCAGGCAGGCGGACGCGGCACGGAGGACGGCCGTCTCGCCGCAGAGCCCTTGCTGACCACCCGCCCTGTCCGCCCCGCATTTCCTGGGGCACTGCCGGCAGGATGAGTACAGGCCGCCGAAAGCTGCCTGCCCGTCAGCGGATCTTTGATTAGATGAAGACATCCTTTACCGTGGCCTTGAACTTCTCGCCCCGGTCAAACTCGTTGCTGAACATGCCGAATGAGGTGCAGCCCGGAGAGAAAACGACGGGGAGGGGAATACGGCCGGCGACCCCGAAGACCTGCTGCGCATCCGGGGCGGAAAGCCGGTCCTTCAGTTCCGTCAGCAGTGCCTTAAGGGAAGGATAGGGCCCCATGTAGCGGACCCTCCCCAAATCCAGGAGGGGGATGAGCTTGTCCGTGCCGCTGCCCTCCAGGAGGTAAATCTGCCGTGGATGGTACTTGCTGCCGTCCTCCCCGCTCAGCGTCCGTGCCAGGGGGCGGAAGTCCAGCCCCTTGTCCGTGCCGCCCGCGATGAGCACGATGTCCCGCTTGAAGGACTGGCTTGCGACGGCGGCAGACTCGGGCACGGTGGCGCAGCTGTCGTTGTAGAAGGCAAGAATCCTTCCGTCCCGCGCGTTCTTCCACGTGTGGCATGCCTCCAGGCGGTGGGGAAGGCCCGGCCATACCGCAAGCACGTTGCAGATCTGCTCGGGGTTTATCCCGCTCAGGTGCAGGGCAAGGGCGGCCTTGAGCGCGTTTATCCTCCCGATGGGACCGGGAACGAGCAAATCCTTCAGCAGCCGCTCTTTATCATCGTGGTGCATCTGGGCATGCTTGCTGCGGAGATTGTCGGGCAGCCTTGCCCAGCCCGCGACAGTGCCCTTGTTCTCTGACAGGAATGCCCCCCAGGTATCGCGGGGCAGGACGGACCGGCTGCATCGCAGCACGAAGCCCCCGGTCTCTCCGGCAAAGTCGTCGCCCCAGCACTTGCAGCCTTTCTTGGGGTTGGCGCACTCACTCAGGTAGCCGTCCTCGTCCGCATCCAGGATCGTGAAGTCGCCGCTCCCCTGGTCGGCATAAATCAGCCGTTTGTCGTCAACGTAGCTGTCCATGTCGCCGTACCAGTTCTGGTGGTCAGGGAGGATTTTGGTGATGATGGCGATTTTTGGTTTGAGCAGCTTCCTGCCCCGCAAATCGCGGAGCTGCCAGCTGGAAAGCTCCAGCACGACCAGCGTGGTCCCGTCGGTCTCGTCCAGGAAGGAAAGGGGGCTCACGGTGATGTTGCCGCCAAGGAAGGCGTTGTAGCCCGACTCCCTGAGGACGTAATGTATCGCCGAGGCGGTGCTGCTCTTGCCCTTGCTGCCGGTTACGGCGATGATGGTGGACTTGCAGAAACGGAGGAATACGCTGAGGT
Organism: Treponema sp.; assembly: GCA_017450845.1. Lineage (GTDB taxonomy): Bacteria > Spirochaetota > Spirochaetia > Treponematales > Treponemataceae > Treponema_D. The sequence goes on along the minus strand of JAFSSU010000389.1, from coordinate 5,399 downwards.
CCGTCTCCACCACCTTGGCGGCCTCCAGGTACTTGTTGCCCTCGAACTTCACGCCCGGGGTCTTTATGACGCAATCCGCACCAGTGAAGTCCTCCAGGCGGTGCTGGCCCAGCACGTAGGTCAGGCGGCTCCTGTCCAGAGAGGGGTCGTTCGTTATGGATAGGATGGTCGGCTCAAGCTCCTGCCGGCTCTTCATGTCGGTCACGGTGACATACGCCCCGTGGCGCAGGAAGAATTTGACGCTCGCCTCGCCGCCCCCGTTCAGGCCCAGCCCCATGATCGTCACGCGCTTGTCCTTTATGTCCTCAAGGCTCTTGAAGTAACAGCCCTCCGGGTAGACATGAACAGTATTCTCCATAGCGATTCACTCTCCTTACAATTCAGCTCAGCCCTTCCGCAGAACCCGGCAGTGACAAGTGCCGGAATCCCTGCGGACTCCACTTCTATTTCTTCAGCAACGCGGCAAAGGGGTTGTAGTACATGCCGTCATCGGAGCCGCCATACTGCCTGTCGCCCCTCGGCGGCCTGCCGCTTCCCCCGCTACGTCCCCTGCCGGAGTCAGAAGCCCCGTCCCTGCCCGTCTTGCCGGAAGCAAGCGCAGATGCGGCGGCCCCCTTCTTGACGACGATGACCCGCTTCTTGCCGGAGGACGCGGGCTTCGATGCCCCCTGTCCCGCGCGGTCGGCGGCATCGCTCTTGAGCGAGAGGCCTATCCTCATGCGGTCGGGGTCGAGCGTCAGGATAGTGAACTCCTTCACGTCACCGACCTTCACCACGTCCATCGGGTCCTTTACGAAGGCATCGGACAGCTCGCTGATATGGACGAAGCCCGTCTCGTGCAAACCTATGTCGACGAACGCGCCGAAATCGACGACGTTCTTTATCTTGCCCGTCACCTTCATGCCGACCTTGAGGTCCTCGAACTTGACCACGCCCTTCTGCATGATCGGGGCGGGGTATCCGTCGCGCGGGTCGCGGTTGGGCTTGGCCAGCTCGTCGATGATGTCGTTTATGGTCATCTCGCCGACGGAGTACTTCTCCTCCAGCTGCTTGCGGAGCTCGGCAGTGATTTTCTCCTTTTTCTGCACGAGGGGCAGGATCTCACCGGCGACGGCGTAGTTCTCCGGGTGCACCCAAGTGTTGTCAAGCGGGTTGGAGCTCTCCGGGATTTTCAGGAAGCCCGCGCACTGCTCAAAGGCCTTGGGCCCAAGCCCGGAGACCTTCTTGAGGTCGTCGCGGCTCGTAATCTTGCCGTTCTCGTCGCGGTACTTGACTATCTTCTTGGCGAGAGATGAGTTTATGCCCGAAACGTACTTGAGCAGGGAGGCGGAGGCGGTGTTCAGGTTCACGCCGACCTGGTTGACGACGGAGCCGACCACCTCGTCCAGGGTGTCGGAGAGCTTCTTCTGGTTCACGTCATGCTGGTAGAGCCCCACGCCGATTGCCTTGGGGTCGATCTTGACCAGTTCGGCAAGGGGGTCCTGCAAGCGGCGGCCCATGCTTATCGCTCCACGGATCGTCAGGTCAAGGTCGGGGAACTCCTCGCGGGCAATGTCGCTCGCGGAATAGACGGACGCGCCGGACTCATCGACGACCGTGTAGCGCACGCTGTCCGCGTAGTTCTCGCTGATGACCTTGGCGACGATAGCCTGCACTTCCTGGCTGCCCGTGCCGTTTCCGACCGCAACCACCTGTATGTCGTACTTGTCAATCGCCTCGTTCAGCTTGTTGTAGGCATCAATCGGGTCGGCGACCTGCTTGATCAGGAAGTAGCCCAGGTACTTGCCCGTCTCGTCGAGCGCGGCGCATTTGGTTCCCGTGCGGATTCCCGGGTCCACGCCCAGGACGCGGCTGCCCTTGATGGGCTGGGTCATCAGCAGGTTCTTCAGGTTCTCGCTGAACACCCCGATCCCGTGCTCGTCGGCCTCGTCGGCCTCGTCGCTGCGTATCTCGCGGACGACCGCCGGGGAAAGCAGGCGGATGACACCGTCCCCTATCGCTTCCTTAAAGTACTTGTTCTTTATGCTGTAGCGGTCCTGCACCTCGCGGACCGCGTCGTCGACGCTGACGTTGATCGTCACGTCCAGCGCCCCCTCGCGCTCACCACGGTTTATCGCGAGCGTCCGGTGGGGCTTGAGCTCCTTGAGCGGCTCCTCATAATCCCAGTACATCTTATAAGTGGACTTCTTCTCGACTTCCTCGGCGTTCTGCCCCTCGGGTACGATTCCCTTGGTGACTATGCTGCCGGTCATGAGATAGTAGTTGTGGACGGCCTCGCGGTTCTTGGTGTCCTGCGACACGCGCTCGGCGATGATGTCCTCAGCCCCCTGCAGCGCGTCCTCCGCGCTGGCGACGGAAAGCTCCGGATGCTCGGCATCATCCTTGACGAACCCTGCGGCCTTGGCAAGAATCTCGTCGTCGGAAAGGGCCGCCGTCTCCTCCGTCCCCATGATCGCGTCGGCGAGAGGCTCCAGCCCCTTCTCCTGGGCGACCATGCCACGGGTTTTCTTCTTCTTCTTGAAGGGTGCCCAGAGATCCTCCAGCTCCGTCATCGTCTTCGCGCCCATCGCGGCGTTGTAGAGGCTCTCGGTCAGTTTGCCCTGCCCGAAGATGCCACGGACAATCTCAAGCCGCCGCTCCTCAAGGTTCTTGTATGTCGTGAAAAGATGATCAGAATCGCGTACCTGCACCTCGTCCAGGGAGCCGTGCTGCTCCTTGCGGTAACGTGCTATGAAAGGAATGGTGCAGCCTTCCTTCACCAAAGAAATGACCGCGCTGACCTGCGCGACGCGGATGTTAAGCTCGTCCGCGATCTTTTTCAGGATGTCCACCTCGTTGATCTGAAGGGCATCCATCTGTTCCTGTGTGAATTCCATAAGGGCTCCATTCTACGAAAAAAACAAAGGAACGTAAAGGGGGAGGAACAAGGACAGGGGCGGCGGAAACACAGCGTTTACAAACAGGGCACCGTGCGGTAGAATGTAAGGCTGATGGAAGAAAAAGAGAACGAAACGCTGAAAAGAATCCTCGCCGTGGCTCAGACGGAATTCCTTGACAAGGGCTTCCGCGGCGCATCGCTCCGCGCGATCGTAAAGGAGGCAGGGGTCACGACCGGAGCCTTCTACGGATATTTTAAAAGCAAGGAAGCGCTTTTTGACGCGCTCGTAGAGGAGCATGCCGCGCATATCATGGGGATATACGACGGCATACTCGCGGAATTCGAGGGGCTGTCACCGGAGCAGCAGAAGAAGTCCATGGACAGCTATTCCTCCACCGGGCTCACCAAGATGTTCGAGTACGCATGGGAGCACAAGGCCGCGTTCCGCCTTATTCTCAAGTCCGCCGCCGGGACGCGCTATGAGAACTTCATCCAGGAGCTGGCCCAGAAAGACATGGACTCCACCGAGGATTTCTGCCGCCTGCTAGAGTCCCAGGGCACTAAGGTCGAGCGGATTGACCCTATGATCGAGCAGCTCGTCATCACGGGGACCTTCTCGTCCTTCTTCACCCTTATCCTGCGTGACATCCCCAGGGCAGAAGCCGAGAGGGGCCTGTCGCAGCTCTTCCGCTTCTACCGGGGCGGCTGGAACAGCCTGATGCACTTCTCCGGCTGAAATTCCCGAGAAAACTCACGGAAGGCACTTGACAAGTGTAACGGTGTTATGTAATATAACGTTGATGTTAGTAGAAGCTAACTAGCTGGGCCCGGCGGTTAGTCCGAACTGATAGCAACGGAGTTCTTATGTCTGATAAAAAAACGAAAGTCCCCGTGAAAAAGGGGCTTGCCTCTTGGATTCTTTATTTTGCGGGTGAAAAGAAAGGGCAGTACGTGGCTAGCGTGTTCTTCGCGCTGCTGAGCGTGGCGTGCTGCATCGCGCCCTACTTCATGATTGCACGGATTGTCCGGCAGCTTATGGACGGCGTGCGTGACTGGCAGCTCTTCCTGCGGGAATGCGGCATCATCGCCATCTTCTGGTTCGGCAACGTGTTCTTCCATGCAGTTTCCACGAGCCTGAGCCACATCGCGACCTTCAACCTGCTCGGCACCATCCGCAAGCGTATGTGCGACAAGCTCACGAGGCTTCCGCTCGGCACCGTGCTCGACATGCCGTCCGGCTCGCTCAAGAGCACGATGATTGACCGCATAGACAGCATGGAAACGACGCTCGCACACATTGTTCCCGAATACACGTCCAACATCATCCTGTCGATTGCGCTCGTCGCCTACCTCTTCGTGCTCGACTGGCGGCTTGCCCTCGCAAGCCTCGCCGTGCTGCCGGTAGGCTTCATTGCGATGTGCTTCATGTTCAAGGACGGAGCAACGAGGTTCAAGTATGCGCTCGACAAGACAAAGGCCCTGAATGACACTGCCGTCGAATACATAAACGGAATCGAAGTCATCAAGGCATTCGGTAAGTCCAAGTCCTCCTATGAGCGTTTCGTCACTGCGGCGAAGGAAGGATCGGACTGCTACGTGGAGTGGATGCGTGACTGCATCTGGCCGCACGCCGTTGCGACGGTCGTCACGCCATCCCTGATCCTCTCGCTTCTTCCCATCGGGGGCATCATGTTCCTGCACGGCTCTGTCAGCGCCCCGCTGTTCATCACGGTGATTATCCTCGCCCTCAGTGCCGTCCAGCCCTTCCTGATTGCATTTACCTATCACGACGACATCGCCAAGGCGGGCGCGATTTTCGATGAGGTCGGTTCAATCATGAGCCTGCCGGAACTTGAGCGCCCGGCAACGGATGTACGGAAGCCCGCCGACAATTCGATTGTCCTGAAGGATGTCCGCTTCAGCTACCATAAGGGAATTGCGGGCGAGGAGAAAAAAGAAATCCTGCACGGCATCAACATGACACTGCCGCAGGGCTCCTACACCGCCCTCGTCGGACCGAGCGGGAGCGGCAAGTCCACGATTGCCCGCCTGATTGCCTCCCTCTGGGACGTTGATTCAGGCTCAGTCGAAATCGGCGGCGTGAACATCAAGGATCTCTCGCTTGAGGAATACAACCGCAGGGTCGCCTACGTGAGCCAGGACAACTTCCTGTTCGACATGAGCGTACGCGACAACATCCGCCTCGGCCGTGAAGGAGCGACGGATGCGGAAGTTGAGGAAGTCGCCCGCAAGTCCGGCTGCTATGATTTCATCATGTCGCTGGAGAAAGGCTTCGACACGATCGTCGGCGGAAGCGGGGCGCACCTGTCCGGCGGAGAGCGGCAGCGGATTGCGATTGCCCGAGCGATGATGAAGGACGCGCCCATCGTCATCCTTGACGAGGCGACAGCCTATACCGACCCGGAAAACGAGGCGATCATCCAGAAGTCCGTCGCCCGCCTTGTCAAAGGCAAGACCCTGATTGTCATTGCCCACCGGCTTTCGACCGTCAGCGACGCAG
>JAFSSU010000388.1 GCA_017450845.1 Treponema sp. | reverse complement strand
CCTCACCGGCATCAAGCTGGTCAGCCGGGATATGCGTCATGTTGCTGACTATGCGGCAGATGTCCTCCTTGGTCACAATGCGGCGGGTGGAAACCTCGTTGTTCTTCCACGCGATGTTGAACGCCTCAAGCCGCCTCCTCAGATCCGCAACCTTGTCGCGCACCATGGCGGCATTCTCGTAGTCCTGCATCTGAACCAAAGTGCGCTTTTCCTCGCTCAGGGACTCTATCGAATTCTCAAGCTCCTCCAGCTCCTGGGGCCGCTTGTCCTCCATGACCTTCTTTGCGGCCCCGGCCTCATCCATAATGTCTATCGCCTTGTCAGGCAGGAACTTCTCGAAGACATAGCGGGTGGAATACCTGACGATGAGAGGGATAACCCCCTCGTCGTACTGGACGTGATGGAAGTCCTCGTACCTGCCCTTGAGCCCCTCCAGGATTTTTACCGTGTCCTCCTCGGACGGCTCCTCCACGTTGACTTTCTGGAAGCGGCGGGCAAGGGCGGCATCTTTCTCTATGTATTTGCGGAATTCTTTTGTTGTAGTGGCCCCGACGACCTGTATCTCCCCACGGCTCAGGGCGGGCTTCATCATGTTGCACGCATCCATCGTGCCTTCCGCGCTGCCCGCACCAATCAGGGTATGCAGCTCATCGATGAAAAGAATCACGTCATGGGATTCTTTCACTTCCTTCATAACCCGCTTGAGGCGCTCCTCGAACTCGCCCCTGTACTTGGTTCCGGCAATCATCGCCGCCATGTCGAGCGAGAGAATCCTCTTCTTGAGGAGGCCCTTGGGCACGTTTCCCTTGACGATTCGCTGGGCAAGCCCTTCCGCAATGGCGGTCTTGCCGACACCCGGCTCGCCGACAAGCACGGGATTGTTCTTGGTGCGCCGGCTCAAAATCTGCACGACCCGCTGTATCTCCACGTCGCGTCCAATAACCGGATCCGCATCGTCCCCACGCGCGTGCTCGGTCAGGTCTCGGCTGAACTGGGCCAGCATCGAATTCTTGTTGTTCGTCTTTCTCTGCTCGCTGCCGTCCGCCATCAGGGGCACCGCGCTGCCGGTCAGGTTCTGGAAATTGGCAGGGCGGAAGCTGCTTGAGTCCTCGTTCCCATCGGTCTTGGCGGACGAGGGAATCTTGCGCTCTATCTCCAGGACTTTATGGCGCAGCTGCTCCATGGAAAGCTCAGCCCTGCGGAAGAACTGCTGGCAGATTGAGTCCTTCTCCGCTATCATCGCAAGCAGGAGATGCTCCGTCCCGATGTAGTCGCAGCCCAGGAGCTGGGCCTCCAGGCCCGCCGCATTGATCACGTCCGTCAGCCTCCTGGAGAACGGCAGGTCGTATATCTCAGTTGCAGGGACGCGGGACGGCATGCTCTGCTCTATCGTCAGCTGCAGGGTCAGCACGTTTATGCGCAGGGATTTGATGACAAGATAGCCCAGCCCGTCGCCATACTTGAGCATGGCGAGCATCACGTGCTCCGGGTCCAGCTGCTCGCTGCCCAGATGGTACGCCTCGTCCGCGGCAAGCGCCATCACCAGACGCTGTGCCTTGGGAGAGAGGCTTTTGTTTCCGTTATTTCCGTTCGTCATGTCAAGAATCTCCTATTTGGCTACTCGATGTTGCTGAAAGCTTCCTGGAGGATGATGGCCCTGAGCCTCTCCTCCTCCTTGTTCTTCTTTCCTTCCACGTCCGCCTCGAACGTGAAGTTCCCGTTCTTCAGGACATACTCCAGGTGTCCTTCCTGTATGCGGAAAAGCAGGGCGTACAGCTCGCTCAGCTCAACCCCGGAGGCAAGCTTCATGTCCAGCCCCCACTTGACTCCGCTCACTATGTCTATTCCCTCGCGGAGGGAAATGAATATGCTTGACTTGGCGAGGGCCAGGGACCTGTAAAGGCAATTGCGGACCTCGCTCTCCATCGTCTTGCCGCACTCCTCCCGGGCAAGACGCTCCAGCTCCGCTATCTTTTTGGCGGCCGCGACGATGGTCGCTATCTGGTCATACTCAGACCCGGTCTGGCAGTCAACAGTATAGATATCGTAGTAGGAGCCAAGGGAAGTGCCGCTCCCCCCGTTGCCGCTGACAGCCCCGCCGGTTCCCGCCCCGAAAGAGGCACGGAAGGCAACGTTCGAGGAACTGAGCGCCTGTATCGCCCCACGGATTCTTCCCAGCACGGAAAGAGATGGCAGGTGGACGCGGACGGACAAGCGCATGCCGCTCCCCGCATCCATGACGGAGGAAGTCAGGAAGCCATAATCATAGCTCGCCGCGAACTGAATTCTCTTCTGGAGCTGCTTGTCAACGCTGCGCCCCTCCTCGACGGCCTTGTCGAAGTCAAGCCCCGCCGCAAAAGAGGAGATGTGCAGGTGATCCTGGACGTTGACGGTACATGCGAGCCGTCCGTCCTTGCGGAGTATCACTTCCTGGTCGGAGGCCTTGCCGGCGGATGATGCGGTCCCGCTCAGGATACCGCGCTCGTCCAGCACCTTGCTGCCCAAACTGTCCAAGTCCTTGACGCAGATTGCCTGAAAGTCGTCCGCATTGTCCAGATGATTGAACGCGTCGGTGACGATGGACTGTATCCGCTCCCCGTCATTCCCCCGGAGCCGGGCAGGAAAGGGGAAATTCGCAAGGTTCCGGGCAAGGCGGATGCGGCTGGAGAGGATGACGTCGTTCTCCGCCCCCGCGTCCGCATACCAGGCCCCCTGCTCTGCGGTCAAACCGTCGCTCATTCTTCCTCCTCACCGTCCGCGACCGGTGTTTTCTCCAGAGCCTTCAGGTAGTCGCGGTACATCGCCGCCTTCTCATACTCCTCGTTCTCTATCGCCTTGGAAAGCTTGTCCTGCAGGACAACCCGGTCATTCAGCACCGAGCGCATGTTGGAGAGCCTGTCCGGCATGCTGCCGGTGTAGACTCCCTTTATGCCCTTTCCCATGATGTACTTGCGGATGTCGTCCTTGAAAATCGCATAGCACTCGGGGCAGCCGACCAGTCCCTT
>JAFSSU010000387.1 GCA_017450845.1 Treponema sp. | reverse complement strand
CCAGTAGGAGACGGGCATGACGGAAGAATTGCGCCCCGCCTGCTCAAAGAGCTGGATGTCTTGGTCTGCATCGCTGAACCAGATGTAGCCTTTCGCGCGGATGAGCTCCTTGGGATAGTGGTTGTTCACGAAGTTCGTGAAACGCTCGCGGTTGAAGGGCCGCTTTTCCTCGAACACGAACGAGGAGATTCCGTACTCGCCGGTGCAGCCCTGCGTCGCACGGTCGGGCTCGCTCAGGCTGTTGATGGCTTTCTGAATCGCGGAAGAGGAGTCTATCTGCTCGAAGTTGAACGGTTCCGTCGTCATAATCTGGTCAATGTCAACCTCGCCGTTCACGCTCCTTATAATCGGGGCGCGGGTCTGGAATTCGCGCACTATGGCCTCAACCTCCGCAAGCTGCCCCTCGTCCAGCAGGTCGCACTTGTTCAGCACGATGAAATTGCAGAATTCTATCTGATCGACGATGAGCGTGGAAATCTCCTCGTCGGTAAGGTTGTTCTGGTCAACGCTGTCGGCATCGTCCCGCTTCTTTTTGAGCTCGCCGAGAAACTCGCGGTAAATCCTGTCAGCGTCCACGACGGTGACTACCGAGGTAAGGTATACGTTCGTGTCAGGGTTGTCCTCCTCGTAGGCGAGGAAGCTCGCTGAGACCGCCCCCGGATCGCTTATGCCGGAAGCCTCGACGAAGACGACCTCCACCGTGTCAAGCTTTGAGATTTTCTCAATCTGCTCGATGAACTCATCGCGCAGGGTGCAGCAGATGCAACCGTTCTGGAGCTCAAACATCGGACATTCGGTGACGTTCGTCCCGTTCTTTTTCAGAATCTCCGCATCCACGTTTATGCTTCCCATATCGTTGACGATAAGGGCGACCTTCCGTTTTTCCTGACGGAGCAGGTTGTTCAGGAGCGTCGTCTTCCCTGAGCCCAGATAGCCCGTGATGAGGACGACAGGCTTTTTCGTTGCTTTTTGCATATTGCTTCCCAGTAATTTGATAACGATTATCATATTACTGAAAAGGAAGAACTGCGTCAATAGAATTTGAAAACAATTATCAAATTTAAGGAAGAAAAAACCCGTCCCCAGAAGAAGGAACGGGTCGTAGCCTGCTGTCAGCCAGATTCTGCTTGAGCCCTTTGCACGGATCAGGCGACCTCGTGGGTCTTCATGTAGTTGAACAGCTTGGTCAGCTCGATCAGGAAGGACAGGCGGTCGTTCGTCCTGATGGACACCTCTGTCTCGTGGCCCGCAATCTCCCTGACCTGCTTGATGTTCTGCTCTTCCACCTCGGTTGAGGATTTGAGGAGATTCTCCTGCGAGTTCTTGATGTTATAGTACATGCTCTCGGTCGCGCTCGCGTTTTCCTGCGAGCCACGCTTGATGCCGTCCAGCGACTCGTTTGAATCGAGCATGATGTCCCTGATGTTGTTCAGGAAGTCATCGTATTCTGCATTGCCCTTGATGACCATGCCGATCCTGCCGCTCAGGTCCTCGATGTGCTTCTTTATGTCGTTGGAGGTTGCGCGGGTCTGCTCGGACAGTTTCTTGACCTCGTTGGCGATAATCCTGAACCCCGCGCCCGCGCTTCCCGCATGGGCCGCCTCGATCGAAGCATTGAAGGAGAGCAGGTTAGTCTGGTCGGAGATGTTCTGGATGTTCTGGACGAAGCCCTGGATTTTCCTGATGAAGTCCTCCAGCTCCTGCATCTTCTGGTCCATCTCCCGCCGCTTCTGCTGTATCGCGTCCATCTTCAGCGTCATGTCCTCGAATTTGGCGGCTATTCCGTCAATCTTGGCGGAGCTTTCCTGTATGGACTCCATTATGCCGTGGGCGGTGTCCTCTATCTTGCTGGTCGTGTCGGACAGGTTCTGCATGGCATCCGCCTGCTTCTTGTATATGCCGTCCTCGGAAGTGAGGCTTTTCAGGTAGTTGTTGAGGAACGCGTCCCCGTCGTTCGCCTTGAACGCCATCGACATGAGTATTTCCGTCAGGTCCAGCCCGGCCTGCACGAGCTCGCTCTTGCTGTAAGTCTGTTCCATAATGTATACCTCTTATCCCTATGCCTCTATCACGATTGCGACCAAGGTCTGGTTAAAGTTCAGGTGATTTTCCTGCTCCCCGTAGCTCGAGAAGCCGCAGTAGGCCGGGAAGTGCTTGCGCCATGTCTCGGCGATGCGGCCGGTCAGGCCCTGCTGCTCGAACCCTATGGTACGGAGGATGCAGTTGACCAGGAATACGAAGCCCTGTTTCTTTAACTCGCCGGAAATGGACGAGCCCGTGCCCTCCGCAATCTGAACCGAGTCCAGGGGTTTCATCAGATCCACGCCCGCATTTGGAAGGACGCGGCAGTACATGCCCATGGAGCCGTCCGGGTTGAAGCTCGCGATGGATGAGATGAACACGTCATCGCCGTAAGCCCTGCCGAGAGGATGAGTCAGGGCAGCGTTGGCCGCCTCGGACTCAGTTATGCCGAGTGCCTGCGCATAAGCCCTCCTTGGGCTCTGGTTGTTTATGGACCTGACAGTCCGGGTCTCTATGTCCACGCCGGTAAGCCTGAGCGTCTTGCCCGTAGGCGCGAAGATATTCTCCCTTTTGATGACGAACTTTTTCGGGGTCTTGATGAAGAGGACCGCCGCCCCATGGGAGACGGTCTCGCCGTTGTAGCTGACATAGGTCTGCTTGAACTGAAGGTCGTCCCCGGCAGACCCTCCCGCAATGGCGAATTCCTTGTCGCCTATGACCGCGTTCAGCAGGGCGAGCGTCGCCTCCTCCGCATTGCACAGGCCGTTTATGAAGGTCAGGGCGAAGCAGTCCTTGTTTGCACCGGTCCGCCCCACGTTGATCCCTGCCTTGCCGGCGGCATCCGCAATCTTCTTTTTATGGACGATGGGGAACTGATCGATGCCGTCAAAGATCACGCCGGAGACCTTTGTCGCCGGATCGCTCATCGTGGTGAGGACAATTGACTGCTTGGTGAAGCCTTTGGAGCCGCATATCTCGCCGGACGTGCTGGCACCCATGACCTCGCAGCCGGGAAAATGCTCGTGGATTTTCTGTGAAAGCTGCGGAAAGTCGTAGCTGACACTGGCAACGAATATGACAGCCTTGTACGAGCTGGGGCTGCCTTTAAGCTGCCCGAACAACTCCCGCAAGGCTGAATCCATGTTCGGATTGGAAGTAAACGCAATTTCTTGAACCATAAACGGGAACGCTCCTGTGCTTTTATCCCATTATCGGAAAAAAAGATACCGGGCTTAAGACTATCCGGTCCACACGTTGAGATAGGCGTCAAGAAGCCGGGCATGCCCTGTTGTATTCCGACAGGCGCATCTCACAGTCGCAGCATTCTTTGACAAGCTCCCGGTCGTGGGTCACGACGATGACAGTCTTTCCCATCTCCTTGAGCTGGCTCAGGATAGCCCCGATCTGCTTCATGTGCTTCCAGTCCAGCCCGCTCGTCGGCTCGTCAAAGAGCATGATGTCGCGTCCGCTCGCTATGGCGCAGGCAACGGCGACGCGCTGCTTCTGCCCGCCGCTCAGCTGGAAGAGGCTCCTTCCCATAAGCGGGGCAAGCTGCATGCCCCTTATGGTGCTGTCCATGCAACGCAGGATTTCCTCTTCCGCCATGCCCCGGTTCTCGCACGCGAAGGCAAGCTCGCTCGTCGTGTCCACGTTGAAAAACTGCGAACGGGGATTCTGGAACACGGTGCTGACGTGCTTTGCCGTGTCGTACAGCTCCGCCTTTGAGACATCGCTTCCGTCCACGCTGACGCTTCCTTCCAGCTTACCCTCATAGAAGCTGGGGATAAGCCCGTTTATAAGGCGGAGGACCGTCGTCTTTCCGCAGCCGGATTCCCCGGTAAGAAGGATTAGCTCCCCGTCGCGAATCGTAAGGCTCAGGTCATGCAGGCTTCCGTTCGAGCCCTCTCCACCGGCAGATGCATCCGTTTCTGCGGGGACAAAACCGTCGCCTTCCCCGATGTCCCCGTCTGCGCCGTATGTAAAGTTTACGTTCTTCAGCTCAATCATTCAAACCACCCTGCAGGCCCGCAGAATCACGAATAAAAGCCCGCCTCCAAGTGCGATGAAAGTCAACGCGTCCCATACACCGAATCCAATCTTGCAGATGTTCGTGCGCTTGTCCGGCCCTCCGAGCCCGCGCGACAGGCTGGCCGCGCTCAGTTCCTGACCTATCCTGACGGAGCAGGTCATCATCGGAATAAGGCGGTACTCGACCATCCTGAGCACCTTGCTTCCGCCAAACTTTATGTCGCGCATCGTCATCGCCTTGTTGATGCTTGCGGCCTCCTCCACGACAGTCGGAAAGAAGCGGAACATGACGGCCAGGGGTATCGTGACCTGCTGGGGAACGTGCATCCGCTCCATAGAGGCGATGAACTCGCTGACGGTTGTCGTGGAGACGACGTACATCCCGACCATGAAACCCGGCAAAAACCTCAGAAAGATTCCGATTATGGCAAGGCAAAAAAAGCCGAGCGTCCCGTGCAGGTGCGGGGCAACGAAGAATTGCAGGGTGTAGGCCAGCGCATACATGACGAAAGCCTTGACAAACGCGCTCCACCGGCGGGAGCCAAGCAGCAGGAAAAGAGGAATGTAGTTCAGGACGTAGCGGAATTCATTCGCGTATTCCCCTCCCGCGTTTCCCAGGACAAGCGCATAGTAGGACATGCCGGTAAGCCACATGAGGATTCCCATCAGGATGCTCATTATCAGGATCATGCCGAATTTCTTCACTTTAGTGAGAAACAGCATGAACGCGATTCCGCCGAACAGAGGCAT
>JAFSSU010000386.1 GCA_017450845.1 Treponema sp. | reverse complement strand
CTTGCCAACCGAGACCAGCTTCTCTATGAAAGCCGTCTTGTCAACATACACACAAGCCCTGTTGCGGATTTCCTCGAATGTCTGGATGCCTATCGGCAGGTTTCGTCTCCCGGTCATAGCTTCAGTATACTACAACCTTTCCGCCCTCGTCAACGCAGCATTCCATACCGCCCGTAAGTGGTGCGCCCTCATGCCAGCTCGGAAAGCTCGTCCCAGCGGGCATAGCAGGCTTCAAGCTCGGCCTGGAGTTCGCCGAATTCCGCGCTTGCCTTTGCGACCTTGACGTAGTCCGTCCCCTGCATTTCCGCCTCAAGCTGGGGCAATTTCTCCTCCAGTTCCGCAATCCGTGCCTCAAGCTGCTCGAACTCCTTCTGCTCCTTGAAGCTCATCTTGCGCTTCTTGCCGGAACCGGCGGACGGGGCAGGGCTGCCGGAAGATTGGTTTGTGGCGTTCTCCGTCGCCGCGGTCTTGCCAGCCCCCTGCTTTGCCTTGGCCGCCCGCTCGCGTTCCTCCTTCTCCGCTTCAAGCATCCTGCGGTACTGCAGGTACTCGGAGCATTTGCCCATTAGCCGGATACGGCCCCGGAGTCTTCCATGATGAAGAGGGTGTCGGCCACCTTGTCCATGAAGTAGCGGTCGTGGCTGACGATGAGGAGGCAACCTTTGAATCCCATGAGGAAGCTTTCCAGTATGTTCATCGTGAAGATGTCGAAGTCGTTGGTCGGCTCGTCAAGGATAAGGAAGTTGGGGTTGGAAAGCAGCAGGCGTACCAGATAGAGCCTCTTGCGCTCGCCACCGGAAAGCGTGCTGACCGGGGAGTGCTGGATCTTGCCCTCAAAGCCGAACTGCTCCAGGAACTGGGCGGCGGAAAGAGTCGTGCCGTCGTTCATCTGCATGACCTCGGCGGCCTCCTTGACGTATTCCAGGACGGAAAGCGACGTGTCGGGGAAGGTCGGGTTCTGCTCGTAGTAGGCGAGCGAGGTGTTCAGCCCGACGACGACGGATCCTGAGTCCGGGGCAAGCCTGCCCGCGATGATGTTCAGCAGGGTGGACTTGCCCGTGCCGTTGTCTCCGAACACGCCTATCTTCTCGCCCTTGTTGAACTTGTAGCTGAAATCCTGTATGACGGGACAGCCCCCCTTCGCCATGTTCCCCTTTGGGAAGAGCTTGCTAACACCGTGCAGCTCCAGCACCTTGCCGCCCAGCCTGCGCCCCGCGACCTCAAAGGTGAAGCCCTTCTCGCTCTGGAACCTCTCGCGGTTTATCAGGGCCTCGTCATGCTGCTTGCGGGCCTTGGGTTTGGTCCCCCGAGCACAGGGGCCGCGCATGAGCCAGTCCCTCTCCACACGAAGGACGGACTCTATCCTCCGTTCGGTGTTGGCCTCTATCTCAGCCTCGGTCGCCTTCTTTTCAAGGTAGGTCGAATAGTTGCCCGTGTACAGCTTGACCCGGTTCCTCGCAAGCTCGTAGATGTTGTTGCACACCGCGTCCAGGAAGTAGCGGTCGTGCGTCACCATAAGGACGGACCTGTCGGTCTTTGTCAGGTAGTCCTGAAGCCATGCTATCGTCGTCACGTCCAGATGGTTTGTCGGCTCATCGAGCAGGAGCAGCTTGGTGTCCTCAACGAGGACTTGTGCGAGCGCGACCTTCTTGACCATGCCTCCGGAAAGCTCCCCCATCCTGCGCGACAGGTCCCCCAGTCCCAGGACGCTGAGGATGCTCTTGACCTGGGACTCGTAGTTCCAGAGATCCTGTTTGTCCATCTGGGAGCTTGCCTGCTCTAATTCCGCCTGTGCGGATGCGGTCATGCCATCCTCAAGGGCTGAGCAGGCGGCCTCGTAACGCCGTATCGTGTCAAGCTTGGGGGAACGGGAGCGGAAGATGTGGGATGCAATGCTGTCGTCAGCGTTGAATTCGATGGTCTGGGGAAGGAAGGAGACCCCCGCCTCCTTGTTAATCGTGACCGTGCCGTCGTCGGCGGGCAGCCGGCCTGCAATCGTGTTCAGCAGGGTGGACTTGCCCGTGCCGTTCCGGCCGATCAGGGCGGCCTTGTCCCCCTCGTCCAGGCCGAATGTCACCCCGGTGAAGAGGGGCTTCTCGCGTCCGATTTTGGTGAGCTCTTTTACGGAAAGAAGGTTCATGCCAAGGATTGTAGCACAATGCGGGAAAAAGAAAAAGGCACTACGATAAGCGACGCTTAACGTAGTGCCACAAGGAGGTGTGCGGGATTATGCCCAAACACAGTGGAGATAATCGGGATCGAACCGACGACCTTATGATTGCGAACCACACGCTCTACCAACTGAGCTATATCCCCAAATCGAATATAAATACTATATAGAATTCTTGAACTTTAATCAAGAGGGTGGAGCAGAAAATGTATCCGATTCAAGATTTTTTTCGATTGACCAAGCGCAATACAACTGGATTTCCGGGACTAACGGAAAGGTGTCAGCTCCCCTGACATATCGCTAGTCATGTACCACCACCAGAGGTGGGGGCTTGACGTGAACCGCTCAAAGCGGTTCTCTCAAGTTTCTACTTCAGCTCCGGGAACAGCCCCAGATTCTGATCCATCTTCATGTCTTCGGCTTCCTGATTCCGTATGTACTCGCGCATTGTTTCCTCATGCCTGCCGACGGTTGAGACACAAATTGCGGAAGCAATTTGCCCGCAAGCCCAGAAGTGCTGCCCTCTGAAATATTTCTCCCTGTTTCCGTATTCCCTTGCTATGTATATAGCGCTTTTCCCTTTTATGTACCCCATCACCTGCGCGATGGAATACTTCGGGGGTATCTCCACGAGCATATGTACATGGTCGATCATCATATGAACCTTCCAGTACCCTACACTCACGGCATCTTGCCAGCCGCCTTATCTCCTGACCCAAATCCTTGCGGATTAACTTATACAGCTTTTTTCGCCTGTACTTCGGTATCCATACGATATGGTACTTGCATTCCCACGTCGAAGGGTTTAAGCTTTCATAATCGGACATATTTTCCTCCATAGTGTAACTTTGGACTGGCAGCGTAGCTTCATGCCGCGGTTCACACTTTGGAGTATATGTCCGTTTCTTTATTCCCGCAATTGTCAAGCTGTAGCTGGCGGTTTTCCCTAGCAATAAGATGAGAGGCCATGACATCCCCGCCTTCACCAGCTCGGCGCAGGCGGAGAATTTGCCCTAGCCCCGGCGGGCCTCCAGGAGCTGCTCCATGTATCCCCTGTCGCTGAGGACACGGGTAAGCTCGTCCGTCTTCCCCGCAGCCTGCAAGTCTGCCAG
>JAFSSU010000385.1 GCA_017450845.1 Treponema sp. | reverse complement strand
CTTTGCCGCGATGGCGGACCCGACGGCCTCGCCCAAAGACCGGCTCGAGAGCTCGATGGGCATACTGCAGAAAATCCGCCTGTCCAAGGATTCGTCGGGAACGGCGCTGCTGGCGGGCCTGACCTACTGCTTCCGCCAGCTCAGGAGCTGGCAGGCCCTGCACGCCGGGCAGGAATCCCCGACCGAAAGCCAGCTGCGGGCGGCGGGCTTTTCCGGCAAGAAGAAACAGGCGCAGTATGCGGGCGCGGCACGAATCTGGGGAGCGGGCGCGGCGGCCTCAATCCTGTCGCTCATCGCCTCGACGGACATGGACATCAGGTCGGGCGGCACGATGCTGGAGGACACGAGCCTTGTCCTGCTGCTCCACGGCATCATAATCAAAAACGGCGTGTACCCGGCAAAGTACGAGTAGAAAGCTATGGGGCGGACTTTTTTTGAGCCATCAGCAGCAGACATGCCCCCATACTGACACATTCCCTTCTATCTGATATAGTGGGGGCATGGACACATCAGACAACATCCCGACATGGAAGCTGGACGGCATCTTCGTCCAGTCCGGCAATGACGAATATACGGCATACCTGACCTCCTGCAAGGAGCGGATAGGCAACATAGCTTCCCTTCTGGACAGCGCGGACAAATTCACCAAGAACGGCAACGAGAACTTCGACTTCGCGGCATGGCTCGCCCCCTTCCTCAAGGAATACGAGAACTGCGTCGCGATGAGCGGGACGCTCTGCAAGTACGCATACGTCTCCTACTCCACCGATACGACGGACCCCGCGAAGCTGAACCGCCTGAGCGAGACGACCGACCTCGTGAACAGCCTGCTCGTGTACCAGCGGAAGCTCTCGCTCGTCCTGGTCTCGCACAAAAAATACATGGACGACTTCTACGCCCGCTTCCCGGAGTACAAGGACTATGCCTACATCCTGACGGAGATGATGGACGACAGCGCCCACCAGATGTCCGCCGCCGAGGAAAAGCTCGCGTCCGACATGCAGAAAACCGGCGGTGAGGCATGGAGCCGCCTGCAGGAACAGATAATCAGCACCCTGCAGGACGAGAAAGGGCGGACATTCAACGAACTGAGGGGCCTTGCCTCCAGCGCGGACAAGGACGAGCGCAAGGAAGCCTACGAGAAGGAGCTTGAGCTGCTCCGCGCGAACCGCGTAGCCCTCGCCGCCTGCCTGAACAACCTGAAGGGCGAGACCGTCATGCTCAACGCCCGCCGCAACTGGAAAGGCGCCCTGGACAGGGCGCTCAGCTCCTCCCGCCTGAGCCGCGAGAGCCTGGATGCCCTCATCGGCGCAATCGAGGACTCCCTGCCCGTCTGGAGGAACTACTTCAAGGCCAAGGCGTCCATCCTCCGGAAGTGCGGGCAGACCGCGAGCGACAGGGCAGGAACGGACGGCAGGGGACTGGCCTTCTACGACCTTTTCGCCCCCCTGCCCGCCCCCAGGACGGCGGGAACGGACGGGCAGTCCTTGTTCGAGAAGGAATGGACATTCGGAGAGGCCAGGGATTACGTCATAAAGGAATATGACTCCTTCTCCAAGAACATGGGGGACTTCGCCCGCACGGCTTTCTCCTCCGGCTGGGTCGATGCGAAAATCCGCCCCGGAAAGGTCGGCGGGGCCTACGACGAGGACTTCGCAAAAGGTCACCAGAGCCGCATCCTCTGCAACTTCAGCGGCAAGTTCCCGGACATCATCACGATGGCCCACGAGCTGGGGCACGCATTCCACTTCCACTGCATGAAAGGGAAAAGCCCCCTCTTCTTCGACTACCCCATGACCCTGGCGGAAACGGCCTCCACCTTCGCGGAGACCTTGGTCAAGCAGGACATGATCGCGACAGCATCCGAAGCCGACAAATGCCGCATCATCGAGATGGACCTGCAGGACGTGGCCCAGGTCCTGGTGGACATCCTGTCCCGATTCTACTTTGAGAGGGCCGTCTTTGAAGGCCGGGAGAAAGGCGAGCTGGGCGCGGACGACTTCTGCCGAATGATGGCCGAAGCCCAGGAGAGAAGCTACGGGGACGGGCTTGACGATGAGCGGCACGAATACATGTGGGCGCTCAAGTGCCACTACTACAGCACGGACCTGGACTTCTACAACTTCCCCTACGCATTCGGCCAGCTCTTCGCCGCCGCCCTCTACGCCAAGTTCCGCACGGAAGGGAAGGCCTTCACGGAAAGCTACGAACGGCTCCTTGCCGACACGGGCAACATGTCCTGCGAGGACTTGTGCGCCAAGGCGGGATTCGACATCCGCGACAAGGCCTTCTGGAAAAGCGGCATAGACGTGTACGCAGAGGAAGTGGAAACGCTTGTGAGGGCCTATGGAAACTAAGGGCACTGAAAATGCCGGGCGCACGGCAAAACTGAGGAAAATCCTTTCCATAATCTGCCTGGTCCTGCTCGCCATCGTCGCGTTCAGGAGCTGGATGCGGAAGACGGAGGCCGGGACCGCAGAGATTATAGGAGGAGCGGACAAGCCGACGGTCGCAGTCCTGCTTCCTGACGAGGGGGAATCAAGTACAG
>JAFSSU010000045.1 GCA_017450845.1 Treponema sp. | reverse complement strand
GATGCGGCAAAAGCTCTTCATTCTCCTTTCCAGGGGTCTTGCCCCTACACAAAATGGCGAACTCGTGCCTGGTTTCCGCTGAATCACTTCAGCATATCACATTACCGCCTGTTCGTGGACTATTTTATCACACCTCCTTTTGTGCGTTTGAGAGCATTCTTCCGATTATAACAGCGTTTTTTGTTTTTCGCAATCAAAACTTTGGGAGGCGGAATTTGCCGCAGGAAGCCCGCCCGCAGGCTTCCCGGCGGGGAATGATTTTTTTAGCTGACTTTCACCTGGCCCAGCACCTTGCCAATGCTGTCGTGGATAACGAGGTCGGCGATGCCGTCGCTTTCGGTGGGGTCGCGGTTTATCAGGACAAGGTGCTCGCCCTGGTAGGCGCTGATGAAGCCCGCCGCCGGGTATACGGTCAGCGAGGTTCCGCCGATGATGAGCAGGTCGGCCTGCTGCAGGTCACGGATGGCATGGGCAACGGTGTCGTCGTCCAGTCCTTCGCCGTAGAGGACGACGTCGGGCTTGAGAATGCCTCCGCAACCCGGATTGGAGCAGATAGGAATGCCTTTGATGTTCGCGTGCTTTATGTCGGCCACATAGTCAAGGTCGTACTTCATGCCACACTTGGTGCAGTGGTTGCGCAGGGTGCTGCCGTGCAGTTCCCGCACGGTCTTGCTGCCCGCCGCCTGGTGCAGGCCGTCGATGTTCTGCGTGATGACGGACGTGAGCTTGCCCGCCGCCTCCAGCTCCGCCAGCTTCTTGTGGGCGACGTTGGGCTTGATTCCGCTTACGAGGAGCTTTGCCCGGTAGAAGCGGTAGAATTCCGTCGGGTTTGCATGGAAGAAATCTGCGCTCAGGATGGTCTCCGGGGGGTAGTCCCATTCCTGATGGTACAGGCCGTCCACGCTCCTGAAATCCGGGATTCCGCTCTCGGTAGAAACCCCCGCCCCTCCAAAAAATACGATTCTTTCGCTCTCGTCGATAAGCTCCTGCAGCCGCTGCGCCTGCTCCCTGCTCTCCATACTTCCCCTTGACATCCAGATTTTTAGTGATGTTTTTAGTTTCGGCAGGTTGCTAAATTTAAATTAGATTTTTTCCGGCCCGCGGAAAGCCGATAATATCCCCGTGAGTGTTTTTATAAGAAAAAATAGATACCGTCTGGTTGCGGTGGCTGTCACCGCTGCCTTGCTCGCGGTCGCGGGGCTGGCCACGTCTGTCGCCGTCGTTTCCTGCGGGAACGGGGAAAAGTTCGGGAGGGATAACGAGATATCTGACTTGCAGCAGGTCTCGTTCGTCAAGAAGAGCCACAAGTGGTACTACCTGAGTCAGGACGGATTCAACGAGGTTGACCTGCCCCAGCATGCCCCCCAGGTGATGGAGCAGCCCTGGACGGAGGCGGTTCGCATTGCGTCCGCGGCGAGCCTGCCCGCTGATTTCGCGGAAGGGGCAGACTATCAGGCATACGCGCTCGTGAACCGCCTGGGACTGCTCGCCTTTTCCGGAGAGGACATAAAGCTGTTCACGGACTCAAGTTATTTCTCCAGCCTTACTGCGGACTCCCTCGTGTTCAGCGACGGGCAGCCTGTTTTTTACTTGTACAAGAGCTCTTTCTTCAACAGCTCGGCCACGAGTCCCGATGAGGGAGGGGAGAGACCTTTCCTCCTGGACTTCAATTCCCGCAGCGGGCTCTTCTATCCCCTCGTCAGCTACCAGAACCTGGGGATGGACACGAGCGAGGAAATAATCGGCTTTTTCTGGAACGGCGAGAGCTGGACCTGCGCGGCCAAGAGGCGGCGCGACCAGCAGATAGAATTCAAGTACTTCATCTGGAAGCCGCTCGTGAGCCTGACCGACCTGAACCCGGCCCTGCTTTCGACCGACAGCTTCATCTTCAAGAACGCGACCGAGGACGACTACAAGAAGATAAGCATGCCCATGCTCTTCTCTTCCGCCCCGGAGAACTTGAAGAGCCTCATCGCGTCTATCCCGTCGGAATTCTCTTTTTATGTCGCATGGCGGGACGGTTCCGGTTCCAGCCCCGTGAACTACTACCAGGCGGGAAGGGGCAGCTCCACGCTGAACGCAAAGGGGGTATCAAGGACGGAGTCAGGATATGATGTCATCGTGTTCGCCGACGGGACGACATACCTCCGGATGGCACCGGACGGGGACATCTCCGCCTTCCGTCTGCCTCTACTTCAGGCAGGCTACTCCTACGGGGAAGTTGCCGTCGCGGGGGACTACCTCATTGTCGCCTGGGAGGAGAACAACTTCTACAAGACCAAGCGGTCTGGCTTCATCCAGATAGACCTGGGCGAGGTCATAAAGAAGATTAGGAAGTGAATCCCGCTGTTTCCGGGCTTGCACAAAGCCTGGAAACCGTGTGGCGGTCGGAAAAGCGATTCATTGGATTTCGGAGAATTCCGTCGCGATGAGGTACAGCTTGTCATTGTAGCCGATCGTGCCATACGCCAGCAGGCATGCACCGTCCTCTGTCAGGTAGGGGGACGTCAAATACGGGATGAGGGAATCCTGCACATACACGGTATACACCTTGCCGCCGGATTCTACCTGATACTTCTTGTTGTAGAGCTCAGCCTTGTCGGGATCGTTCAGGAACAAAGTGTATTTGCTGACCAGCTCCCTGTCATCGCTTGTCATTTCGGATGCTTCCGGAAAAAACCTCACGAAGGTCCTTGCTTTCTTGAATTTTGCGCTCAGGCGGTATACCGCTTTCTTTCCGGTGCTTGTCGCCGGGGGGAGCATTTGTTTTTCAATATAATTGAGCGAATAAAGGGGATAGTCAGAGACAAAAGAGTCTGCGGACGAGTACGCCGTCACATAACCGTCCGAATAGCCGTATGCGTAAACAGCATCGGCCTCGTCAACCTTCTCGATCAGGATTGAGACACCTTTTTTCGCGGCTTCATTTTCGGTAAGCTGAATCCTGTATTCCTCTATCTTTCCTTTGTTGTAAACATTGGTTTGTGTAAGGATGCCTTTTTCATCCTGCTGCTTTTCAGAAAGGTAATACACTTCTTTCCGCTTGCTGTCCGAATCATCATAAAAGACCTGCATTTTGCATAAGCTCTCGTACTGAGGCTCAAGGGGAATAAAAGTATATTCAACGGTAATCCCGCCGAATTCGTTGCAGGTATCCAGGGTCTCAGACCCGAAAGAAAAAGACTGGCAGACAGCAGCAAAAAACAGGATACAAAGACACAACATCCTTTTCATGGTTCTTCTCCTGCCTTATGAACAACAATCCGCGTCCAAAGTTACGTTTTTTTCTTTGACCGTCACTTGCCCGCCCGGCTGTTGCACGGCACTCCGTTTTATGCTAGAATAACCTATCTTTTTGATAGGATGAGGATGATGAATTCAGGGACAGAGGCTGATTTGCTGGACAAATATGACAGGTTAAAAGCGCATCTTTCTTCGTTCGGGAGCGTGGCGGTCGCCTTTTCCGGCGGGGTTGACTCCACGTTTTTATTGCATGCCGCAAAGGATGCCCTGGCTGCTGATGTGATTGCCGTCACCGCGTCTTCCAGTTCGTTCCCTGCCCGTGAATTGAACGAGGCGGAGGCTTTCTGCGATAAAGAAGGAATCCGGCAGTTCGTTGTAGAATCGAACGAGCTTGAGATAGAGGGCTTCTCCCGGAATCCGAAGAACCGCTGCTATCTGTGCAAGCGCGAGCTGTTCGGAAAAATCAAGAAGCTTGCGGGCGAGCAGGGAATGGCGGAGATAGCGGAAGGCTCAAACCTTGATGATAACGGGGATTACAGGCCGGGCCTTCAGGCTGTGGCGGAGCTTGGCATAAGGAGCCCGCTGAGGGAGACGGGTTTCACCAAGCAGGAGATACGCGACTTGTCCAGGCTCTTCGGGCTCCCGACCTGGAACAAGCAGTCCTTTGCATGCCTTGCCAGCCGTTTCCCCTACGGCGACGTGATTACCGAAGAAAAACTCGGCATGGTGGACAAGGCCGAACAGCTCCTGCTTGACATGGGCTTTCATCAGTTGAGGGTCAGGATTCATGGCACCCTTGCGAGGATAGAACTGTCCCCGGATGAATTCGGAAAGTTCATGGAGGCGGGGACCCGCCTTGAGGTAAACAAGAGGCTCAAGGAATTCGGCTTCAGCTACGTCACGCTCGATGTCACAGGATACAGGACCGGCAGCATGAACGAAACGCTGGGCACTGCAGCCGGCAGGGACGCTG
>JAFSSU010000384.1 GCA_017450845.1 Treponema sp. | reverse complement strand
GCTGGTGAGCGAGCCTATTTTTATCTTGAAGAACACATAGTACCGGGTGCCGGAGGGCAAGGAACCCGAGCTGTAAGCGGCCCATGTGCTTCCATCTGTGCTCACATCCATCCTTGTCGGTATGACCTCAATCAGCCCCTGATTGCTGGCGTAGTACAGCTGCGGCTCGGACGACTCTATGAAGCCCGCAGTATATGTGCCGCTCGTGTCGCAGCTGGCGCTTACATATTGGTCGGGAGTGTATGCCATAGGGCTTCCGCCCGGCATGTCCTCCACCAGCTGAAGCGTGGAATCTTCCGACACGGGGTTTATCTCTTGGCTGGAGCTGGACAGCAGGTATTTACTGAAGTCGCTCCGTATGAAGCACCCGGCCACGGCCACATCGTCGCCGAGCTGTGCGGGGAAGCTCGTGTCGTTGCTGGCAAAGTAAGTGTTAGTACCGGTGTTATAATCGTATGCGTTGCATGCGAAGAGGATGTAGTCGAAGCCCGCCGTGACGGGGATGTCTATCTTGTCCGAGAGCCGGACGTCAACCGTGTCCTCCTCGCCGGAGACTGTCTTTTCGTTTGTCCCGGTCAGGAGGAGCGTGCCGCTGCCGTCCCGCACGTCCATCTTGACGGTGACCCTGGAACCGGTCGGCACGTTCTTGAGGTCGAAGTGGACCTTGCCGTCCTGTATGTCGGAGCTGTATGTGGTGGTCTCGCCGTCACGGTCATCGTGATGGTGACCGTGCCGCCGCCCGCCGGAATCCCCCAGTCATCGGTGGACAGGTCAACCGGGGTCGTCCCGGCGGACCCTCCGCCGCTCCCGCCGGAAGAGCCTCCGGACAAAAGCTCAATGAGTTTCCCGAATTCATCGGAGTTGGACCAGGTGCGGATGTCGTCCGCGGAGATGGAACTGCCGGAGCTTCCGCCCCCGGAACCTGTGTACACCGTCCCGCCTGAGTCCTGCGCGCCGCCGTTCCCCGGGCATGCGGTCAGGCAGAGCAGGCATGCCGCAGAGGTGAGCCAGGCAAGAAGACCGTTCCGTGTTGTTGATGTGTCCCGCACCGCCGCATACATTGCCAGTCCTCCTTCTTTTTCCTTTGCCTCCGGGGGAGACTTCCTCTCCCCAATACAAGTTTCCTGTGTTTCCGCCCGTTTGTCAATGGGCAACCTGCCTGTTTTCCGGGGGAAGCCCCCGGGCCCCCGGAGTGTGGGGGAGAGGAGAACCTCTACGCAGAAGCGTTGTTCCCCTCTCCCCCACACCCCCTCTCTCTTCCAGCGGCTGCCGGGGGTTACACCCCCGGACCCCCCGGACATGCCTCACGAGCGCGGGATGATGAGTCAGGTGTTCCTTGAGTCCCCGGGCGGACTGTTTTCGGAGGAGAAGCGTTGTGTCGTAAATTCGCCAGCTTTCCGGGCGCACGGCTGCGCACTTGCTTGCCCACACGGCTACGCACTTGCTTGCCGTGTGTGTTACGGGCGTATCAGGGGGAGTGATGCGGACGTTTCATACGGTGTGGAATTCTCCTTCCGGGCACAAGGTGTGAAATGACTATGCCTCCACGGCCTTCCAGCCGCCGAGCGTCCGGGTAGCGGAGTCAAAGCTCGCGCCAACCTTGACCAGCTTCTTGGGCCTGCCGTCCGCCCCGGCGGATGCCTTGTAGGGTATGAGGTAGCCCTTGGAATCTATCTGCGCGAGGGCCTCCTCCACCGTCCCGTCCAGCTTGAACTCAAAGACATAGACAGCATCCCGTGTCTCCACGACCATGTCGCTGCGCCCTGCCGCGCTCGCCTCCTCGGTGCGGACGACAAAGGGCGTGCAGAGGCGGGCTATCAGGAAGAAGACGGTCTTGTAGTGATTCTCGTCCTGCTTCTCCGCGTTGTAGGGGATGGAGCTGAAGAAAGAACGCATCAGGGGCATCGCATCTTCCAGATTGCCTTCCCGCAGGAAGCGGCTGAATTTCATCAGGAAGGTGTCGTTCTGGCTCACGGTCTTCGCCGCGTAATAGGGCATCAGGCAGTGCAGGAATCCGTACCGAACCTCCTCGTTGGGGAAGCCCAACGTATAAGAATATCCGTCATAGTCCTTTATCGTGACATAGCCCGACTGGTAGAGCATGGGGACGGGGTCTCCCGCCTCCTCAGCCGGCGCGTCGAACATGGCGGTCGTGGCGGGGAAGCCCCGGTCAAGCTCGTCCGGGTTCATGTCGAACTTTTTTATGAGATAGGTCAGCACCGTTGGTGTACCCGTCGAAAACCAGTAGTTGTCCAGCTCTCCGTCTGCCAGCGAGTTTATCAGGCTGAAGGGGTTGTACACGTCAGGCGAGCGCCTGGTGAAGTGGTAGCCGTCGTACTTCTTTCTCAGGGCCTCGACAGCCCCCTCGTAGGTCAGCTCCTGCCTGTCCGCGAGCGCCTGTATCTCGGGCTGCATCTGGCTCAGCAGTTCCTCACTGGTTATCCCGCATATCGCCGCATAGCTGTCGTTCATCGTGATTACCTTGAGGTTGTTCAGCTCGCTGAATATCGAAAGCTGGCTGAATTTCGTTATCCCCGTCAGGAAGACGAAGCGCAGGATTCCCCCAAGGTCCTTGAGGGGGCTGAAGAACTTGCGCATCTCCAGTTTCAGCCGTTTCTGCATCTCCGGGTCGTCCATCGTGTCCAGCAGGGGAGCGTCGTACTCGTCCACCAGCACGACCGGCTCCTCCCCGGTCTTGTCGTGGG
>JAFSSU010000044.1 GCA_017450845.1 Treponema sp. | reverse complement strand
GCGCAGCCGGTCATCTTGAGCAGCTGGCTCATCGGGCTCAGGCCGACGGCGACGCAGACCGTGTCCGCGTCAAAGCGGATTTCCGTCCCGGGGATAATCCTGAACTTGTCGTCCACCTTTCCGATGACGACAGCCTCGACTTTCTCCGTTCCCTCGACCTGTTTAATCGTGTAGCCCAGGTAGAAAGGCACGCCCGTCCTCGCGACCTTAGCGGCGTGGACACCATACCCTCCTATCCGTGGGGCGGCATCGACGAGGGCGACGACCTCGCAGCCCGCCTGCAGGAGCTGGAAGCTGACGACCAGGCCGACGTTGCCGCTTCCCAGCATGAGGATTTTCTTTCCCGGCTTTATGCCGTGCAGGTTCATCAGGGTCTGGGCGGCCCCCGCGCCGATTACGCCGGGAAGCGTCCAGCCCTCGAAGGGAACCATGTTCTCCGCAGCCCCGGTCGCGATGATGACGGAGTCAGCCTTGTAATGGTGCACGGCCCCGTCGTGGCTGACGGTCACTTCCTTGATCTCGAAAATCCCTATGACGGTCGCGTCCAGCTTGACCTGCACGCCGGCATCGGAGGCCTCTTTCAGAAGCTCCTCGCCGATGTTGAATCCGCGAATCTTTGCCTTGTGCTCCTTGCTGCCGAAGAACTTGTGTATCTGCTTGAAAAGCTGGCCGCCGGGACGCGCGTTCTCGTCAAAGACGCGCACGCTCATCCCCTGCCGTGCGGCTTCTATGGCCGCGCTCAGGCCGGCAGGCCCCGCTCCCACAACTATAAGGTTAAATCGTTCCATAGCTTTCTCCTACCATGACTTCTTGTCAGAGCAGCCGTACTGGGTCTCCACCTTCATCCCGGCTTTCAGCGGGGTAATGCAGGTCCTCGTGTTCGGCACCCCGTCCACGACCATGACGCAGTCCGTGCAGCGTCCTATGGCGCAGAAAATGCCCCTCGGCTTGTGCAGGCGGGCCGTCTCCCGGTGCTTGAGAACGCCCTCCGCGCGGAGGGCTGCGGCGACAGGCTCGCCCTCGTAGCCCCGCATCTCTTTTCCGTCAAACGTGAAGCTGACGAGCGGTCCTTTCTTGGGCGTTCCCAGGACAGGATGCTCGGTGATTCTTTGTCCTTCCATATACTACTCCCCCCTTCTATTCCGGCCTCGTGCCGGTGTTCTTTTCCGCGCTCACTGCCTGTACGTCGGGAACCGCATCGATGTGCAGCTTCCTGGCGAGCTGGGGGTAATGCCGCATCTGGTACAAGTCCGTGTCCATCGCCATGACTTCCTTGATCGGGTAGGCCTTGAACAGGGGCCGCTTCATCCTGAAGCATACCCAGAAGAACGCATACAGGGCGAGCAGCAGGGAAACCGCGGCGAATATCCCGAAGATAATCAGGCGGTTCTTCATGTCGGGCGCGATGTTCCAGATCATGAAGAGGTTCCCGATGACGCCGACCAGCGGGATGAGAATCCCGAACGGCAGCTTGAACGTCCTCGGTGCCTTGGGCAGCTTGAACCTCAGGACAATCACGTCTATGTGCAGGATGACATAGCAGAATATCCAGAACACGCAGCCCGTGTTTATCAGGAAGACTATCTTCTCGCTCGTCCCCAGTCCGGTCGCGTTTATCGCAATCAGCGCGGTGGTGATGAGGATAAGGCCCACGTAAGGGGTCCCGCTCTTGTTCCGCCGCATGAAGAGCTTGGGGAGCAGGTCAATCTTCGCCATGCCGAAGCAGAGCTGGCTCACCCCGAACATCGCGGTGTTCACCGTGCTGACGACTGCGAGCAGGGAGACGACCGTCATCCATGCGGTCCCTGCCTTGCCGAGCAGGGCTGTCCCGTAGAGCATGTGGGGGACGGTGCTCTCGCCAAGCTCAGCCCAGGGGGTATAGTGGCTGAATCCGATGACGATGAAAACCTGCATCACGAGGATAATCACCAGGCTCAGCACCATCCCGAGCGGAACCATCTTGCGCGCATTCCTGACCTCGCTCGATATCGGAACGATGTATTCAACCCCGATGAAGAGGAAGAAAGACAGTCCCAGAAGGGAAAATATGTCGCCGATGTCCGTGGAGAGGACCGCCGGCTGCTCCACGATTGTGGCGGAGTTCACCTTGATGCAGCCGAGGATTCCCATCACGACGAGCGAGCCGATGAGGGCATACGCGACGACGTTCTGAATCTTGGCGAACATGTCCACCCCGCGCAGGTTCAGCATGAACAGGATGAGGACGAGGGTGACCGTGTAGGCCGTTCCCGACACGGGTATGCCGAAAAGCGTCTCGCCTATGATCGCGCCAAGCGTGTTGCCGAACATGGCCGCTTCGCTGGAGATGAGTATCATCTGGCAGGCAAGGAAGCCTCCCATGCTCGTTATGATTGTCAGGAAGGGGCCGGCACAGGCAAGCGTGAACTGCGCCATGCCGCCCGTAAGGTTGGGCATGAGGGCGTTCAGCTCGCATATCGACAGGGCCGTCAGTATGTTGAACGCGCATGCGACGGTCATGCTTATGATGAACGGAAGGCCTATCGCGCTGGAGCCCTGCCCGATTGAAAGCAGGCAGCTCGTCGCGACGATAAGTCCCACTCCCGTGGCAATGACGCTCGCAAGCCCCAAAGATTTCTGTTCCATAAAAGGACCTCCTAGCTTTCAAGCTCCGTATGGAGCGCCGCCGACATCTGTACTTCCAAAAGCTGCGCGGGCCTGTTCAAAGAGGCGACCGTCACGGCAGTGCAGAGGGGCATGACATCGTGGAATATCTCAGTGTATGCCTGCCAGCCGGATTTGTCGAATCCCGGCGTAAGGAAAATCTGAATCTCATACACGTCCTCTTTCTTTCCCCCGGCCTTCTCGATTATGCCGAGCTGCTTCTCCAGCACGTACTTCATCTGGGCGTAGGAATCCCCTTCCCCGTACACGGAACCGTCCGGCTGCACGGAGGTCGTCCCGCCCACGAAGATGAAATCCCCGATCCTGACCGCGCGGGAATATCCCATTTTCTGCTCAAGAGGCGCGCCCGAAGAAAAATTCTTCCTTTTCATACTCATTTCTCCCCGGATATGAGGGCAGCTTCGCCCTCCTCACCCGTGCGGACGCGGACGATGTCCGTCACCTCGCTGACAAAAATCTTTCCGTCCCCGATGTGCCCCGTGTACAGCTCCTTCTTCAGGAACTCTATCAGCTCGGGCACGTCCTCTTTGGGGAGCACCATCATCACGACCTCTTTCGGCAAAAGCTGGATGTCCTTCTTTTCCTCCAGCTCGAATTCCTGCGTGCCGTGCTGCACGCCGCAGCCCAGGACCTGATAGACGGTCATGCCTGTGATGCGGAACTTCCCCAGCGCCTTCTGCAATGCCGTAATCTTTGATATGCCGGTGATAACCTCGACCCGTGAAAATTTCATAGTTTGTTCCTCCTGCCTGTCGCACAGGCTCACGAGGGCCTGCAGAGGCCCCCGCATGTAAAAATAAAAGACATGGCGGCCTGCCCGCCCTCCCGCAGGCAGACCTTAAATCATCCCGGAAGCCCGCTCAGGATTCCGGGAGCAAGCACAATCACACGACCATCTTGGGAGAATTCCAGAGGCTGAGCTTGGTGCCGATACCCTTCGCAAGCGCGTTGCGGTAGACAATCGTTCCCCATGCGACATCCTCGACCGGCATACCGCCGACGGAGTATACGACAATCTCGTCCGGATCGCGGTGCACGGGAACCTTGCCCGTCAGGATGTCGCCCAGGTCGTCCAGCCGGTCCTTGGTCATCTTGCCTTCCGCGACAAGATCCTCCACCTTCACTGCGGGAATCGGAATCGTCATGAACGCGTCGGGCTTATACTCCTCTTCCCAGGCCTCGTAGAGCAGGATGTTGTCGGCGACGTTGCGGGCGCGCTTGATGATGAAGTCATCGTCAAAGCGCAGGGCGGCGGTGGAGCATATCATCGCCCCCTTCTTGATCCACTCCTCCTTGATGTAGGGGTACTCGTCCAGCTTGCCGGTCGGGACGGAGGTGCTGACGTACACGATGTCGCTGTCCCGCGTCGCAGCCTCTATCGTGTCCACGGGGACGAATTCCACCGAGGGGTAATCCGCCTTTGCCCCGGCAATGAAGCGCTCAAGGCTGCCCTTGCCGCGGCCCTTGACCTTTACGGTCTTGATGCCGGGGCGGACCGCCATGATTGCGGCGAGCGCGGTCTTGCTCATGACTCCGGGGCCGACGATTCCCGCGACCTCAGCATCTTCCCTGGCGAAGTACTTGAATCCCACTCCGGGTACCGCGCCCGTCCGGTAGGCGGAAAGGATGTTCGCGCTCATGTGGGCGACGGGGGCCCCGGTGCCCTTGTCGTTCAGCGTCAGCATGAGGATGGAGCGTGGAAGCCCCTTCTCCCTGTTGTCAGGGTTGGAGCCGTACCACTTGCAGCCCGCCATGTCGAACTTGCCGCCAAGGTAGGCGGGCATCGCCATGAAGCGGCGGTCGGGGGCATCCGTCGGCATCTCCGGGAAAGGAGAGCTTGTGGGGAACGAGACCATCGTGCCGTGGCTGTTGCCGTTTGCCCCGCCCATGCGGTAGTTGCCGACCTTCATCAGCTTG
>JAFSSU010000383.1 GCA_017450845.1 Treponema sp. | reverse complement strand
AGAGCCTGAGCCGTTACCATTGCCGCTACCAGCCCCGTTCTTGCCGTTCTGGGCCGTCTGATTGCCAGAGCCGGACTTGTTGCCTGAACCGCTGCCAGACCCGTTCTTGCCGTTCTGGTTGGTCGCGGAGCCACTGCCGGAGCCAGAGCCGGACTTGCCGTTCTGGGCCGTCTGGCTGCCAGAGCCCGAGCCGCTGCCGGAGCCGTTCTTGCCACTCTGGGCCGTCTGGCTGCCAGTGCCAGTGCCGGAGCCGTTCTTGCCGTTCTGGTTGGTCGCGGAACCGTTGCCAGAGCCAGAGCCATTGCCACTGCCGGAGCCGTTCTTGCCGGAATTCTTGTCATCTTTCTTGGTCGGGGTCGGATTTGCGTTGCGGGAGCCGTCTATGCTGGACTTGCCGGTAATGCCGGTGTCGTTCCCTTTCTTGTTTGAGCCGCCAGACCCGGAGGAACCGCTGCCGTCCGTGTTCGAAGCCACGGCCTTGTCGCCGTCCTTTCCGCCCGTACCGCTGCCCTTGCCGTCCGACTGCTTGGAATCGGCCCCGGAGCTTTTCGTGCTGCCGCCGGAACCCTTCTTGCCCGTTCCCTCGCTGCTCTTGTCGTTGGCATCGGAGGCAACCGCGCTCTGACGTGCGCCGCCGCCCTCAGTTCCCGCAGCGTCTTTGCCCGCCGTCTTGGACGAGCCCGCATCGTCCCCGTCCTTGCCGGAATCATCGCCGGATGCGGTTTTGCCCGAGCCTTTCATGCGCTCCATTGTGGACGGAAAGTTCTCCTCGTCGTTCGGCGCGTGTTCCTGACTCTTTGTGTCGCCGTCGCCCGCCTGTCCGCCTTTTACCGCCGCCATGCCGTCGCCGTCAACGCCCTCGCCCGAAGCAAGCCCGTATGAGTTGCCCGTGCCGGACGCACCGGACTCATCGACACGCTCGGAGGAAGCGAGGTCTTCGGAGGAGACCCTCTCCGCCTCCCCTTCCAGCCCTTCCGTGCCATCCGTGGCCTCCTGGGAAGCGGTATCCTCGTTATCAGCTATCGTTTTATCGGAATTCTCGTCATCTTCAATGTCAAAGCCCGCCGACCCGTCGCTTTCGGAGCTTCCAACCCCCGAGGTGGATTCCAGCGAGGAGCCTGAAGAAGGGGACGGCTCGTCAGGAGCCGACTTGCAGCCAATCAAAGAACCAGAAGCCGTGAGCATCATGAGCACGGCGGCAGAACCGGCGACAATCTTTTTCATAATAACCTCTATAAAAAAAAGCTCAAGGGGCATTATAAGCTTTTCTCGAACTTTTTGCTAGCCCTAGCCCTGAACCTGCCCCTGAGCCCCGCTTTTTTAACTTACGAAAGCCCCCGGAAATTTGCACATTCTCAGTGACATGCTTTATAATGGATGAAAGATGAAAAGCACGAGATACGCAAAGAAAGGCTCGCTCAACTCCATCCGGCGGGAAATGCAGAAAACCCACCTGCTGCTCATCGTCGTCATCACAATCCTGCTGAGCGTCGGCGGAGCCTACATCAACGTCAACGCGAACGCCCAGGCCGTTGACCAGAGCCTGCTGAACACGGCGGACCTGATTTCCCGCCTCTACGGATTCACCAAGAACCTGCCCCGGGACAAGCTGACCGGCTACTTCAACTCCATCTGCACGGAGCTTCCCGACATCGACGTCATCTCGATCGTGGGGCCGGACAACATCAGGGTCTACCACACGAACAATGACTACATAGGCACGTCCTACGGCGGAGTGGTCCCCGACCTGCCCCAGACCGCGCAGGGAGGCCCCACCACATTCCACGCGGTGGACGAGACCGGCCCCTCCGGCCCCCAGAGAAGGACCTACTGCGCGATTTACGACGAGAACGGCGAGTACGCGGGTTTCATCATGACGATAATCCTCAAGACTTCCATCCATTCCGCGACCTACAAGACGATACTGCTTTTCATAGCGGTGACGATCGCCGCCATCCTGCTGGAAATCCTCATTTCCGGCACGCTCTCGCGCAGGATAAAGCAGAGGCTGCACGGCTACGAGCCCGACACTTTCTCCGCCATGTACACGATACGCGACAACATCCTGGAGTCAATCCATGAGGGCATCATCGCTATTGACGACGACAAGAAGATTCAGTTCATCAACAAGGTCGCCAAGAAGATACTCGGCTGCGACGAGGAGGGCAAGGACGCCCTCATAAACGGGCGGCTCTTCGCCGAGAAGTTCCTCTTCGAGACGCTGACATCGGGCGAGAGCCTTTTGGGCATGCACGAGAAGACCGAAAGCGGGGCGGAGCTGCTCATCGACTGCATCCCGGTCAAGCAGGACGACAGGATAAAAGGCGCGGTCGCCCTCCTGCACGACCGCACGGAATACACCAAGCTGATGGAGGATTTGTCCGGCACCAAGTACCTGGTCGATTCCATGAGGGCGAACAACCACGACTTCACCAACAAGCTGCACGTCATACTGGGGCTCATCCAGATAGGCGAGTACGATAAGGCGGTATCGTATATCGAGAACATATCGATCATACAGAGGGAGACCCTGAGCCGGGTCATGCACTCGGTAGACAACCCTGCCTTCGCCGCCCTGCTCATCGGAAAGATTGCCCGCGCGTCGGAATGCAACGTCAAGTTCATACTCAAGGAAGGCATACGATTCAAGAGCTCGGACATACATCTGCCCTCCGAGGCCCTCGTCACGATAGCCGGGAACCTGATCGACAACGCGCTGGACGCGATGAACATGCATGTGACGCTTGACTCTGGCTTCAGCTCCCTTT
>JAFSSU010000382.1 GCA_017450845.1 Treponema sp. | reverse complement strand
CCCCCGTCGGACTTGTCCTGCCTCTGCCAGCCCGAGAAGTCCGTCCCGTCATAGGAGATGGAGAGAAGTACGTTGGTCATCTGTCAGTCATCTTCCGAGAAGATGTTGTTGCTCGACAGCTCCTTGGCGATGTCGTCGTAGAGGTTCTTCGCGACTTCCAGCAGGGGACCCGGCTTCTCCTTGGAAGACTTGCCCAGGCCGAAGAGCTTTGCTATCGCGCCCTTGAACTCGCTGAGCTTCTTGAGCCTGAGGTTCTCGTCCTCCCTCTGCCCGTATTTGTACTCAAGCAGGCCGCAGAGGTAGAGGATGCCGTCGTAGCCGTAGCTCTTGTCCATGTCGGGGCCGAAGTAGTGGATGGACTCGATGGACTCAATGCGGCTCGTCTCGTTTATCAGGGTCTGCTGGTAGAAGAAGAGAGCCTTCCGGTAGAAGACCTCCGACACGTAGTCAAAGTTGTGCCCGGGGCAGGCCGTGTCCAGGTCCTTGCAGAGCCATGCGAGGCGCAGGCTTATCAGGGCCCGCTTGAATGTCGGCCCGTAGGCGAGGTCCACCTTCTCGTAGGTAAGGAGGGCAAGGTAGTAGTAGGCGACACCGTCGTAGATGTTCCGCTCGACGAATTTCTTGTCGGTCGAGACATTGAAATTCGGGAAGATTGTCTCTACTTTCTTCTGCCTCTGGGGGGTGTCCGCCTCAAGCCGCTCGAAGGTCGCCTTGTCCTTTATGTCGGTGAAGTCGTTCCAGAACAGGGCGGTGTTGCACTTGGGGCAGCATCCGATGTCATAGATGAGGGGGTAGACGCGGCCGAATTTCTTGGACGGCTCGAACACCCTGTGGAGCTCGTCGGTCAGCGGGCCCGCGATCATGCGGCCGCCGCCCTTGTGCATCTCCTCCTGCCCGAATTTCTTGCCGCACACCGGGCAGACTGCAAGCTCCTTCCTCCAGTATGTCACTGCCGGCTTCTTGCCGCTCTCTTCCTCTTTCTTGCTAGCCATATTACCTCTTCTCTATTATAACAAATGCCACGGCATATTCTTTCTCATGGCTCAGGGAGACATGGATGCCCGCGTCCCTGCCGCACAGGGACTCAAGCTTCTCCCTTGCCCCGCCCGTCACGCGGAGGAAAGGCTGTCCGTCACAGTTTTTCTCTATATAAATATCGGCAAGTTTGAAGCCGGAAAAACCAGTTCCTAAGGCTTTTGAGAAGGCTTCCTTCGCCGCGAAGCGCGCCGCGTACCATTCCAGGATCCGCCCCCTCGCCGCGTCCTCCCGGGGAAACATCTCCTTCTCGTTGAAGAAGCGGGGAATCATCCCCGGCCTGTCCAGCCAGCGGCCGAAGCGGGAGACCCTCGCTATGTCGCATCCAATCCCGAATATCATGGGCCTTACTCCAGGGCGTTGTCCCGGTTGTGGATAGGCTCGTCTATCGTATACTCCTCGGGCTTCCAGGCTGCCGTCACCGTGATTTCCCGGGGCTTCCATGAGATTGCCTGGACCTTTTTGTTCGTCGTTCCCGGGATTTTGTCCAGCGTGATTTTGTATTCACCCGGCTTGATGCATTTGGAGCAGTCAGCCTCGGCAAAGAAGTCCTTGGCCTTCAGATCGTCAAGCACCAGCTTCTCTCCCTGGAAGCTCACTGTCATGAAGGGAGTCTTGTCGTGGATGTCGATGTTGGGCGGTATGTTATCATACACTATCTCGATATTTAGGTCCTTCGTTGAAATCCTTGGAACCAGGGGAACCCTGACGGCCAGTCTCTGCGACGAGCTTGACGGCTCCAGCGTGATGGGGTCTATGTACCTGACCTCCGTCTCCACGGTCTTGGTCACCCCTTCCAGGCTGACTGCCTCGGTCTGGACTTCTTCCAGCCGCTCCACCTGGCTCTTCGGCCCCTTTATCTCTATGAAGCTGGGGTTGACGGAGATTTTCTCCCTGTCTATCTCGTAACCGTATGGCGGGTCTCCGGGGACGTTCACCCTGACCGGCAGGTAGCGGACTATCTCGTCCTCCACCTCCACATAGACTGTCTTGGGCTGGACGGTTATTTCGAGGGGGAAAATGTTGCTGAGCCTGCTCGTCGTCTCCACGTTGACCGTGAAGTTGAAGCCCCCTTTCTCCGTTGTGCCGGCCGGGCCCGCGCTGCTCAGGTCTATGTAAGCCCTCAGGTCGGAGTATGGGATTCCCCCGAGCTCCTCCCTGCTCGCCCTGACGCTGACCTTCACGTAACGGGGGACGGCAAAGCCGCTTTTGACCGTCAGCAGGCTCGGTGCCCTGACCTCGAGGGGGACGGTGAAGTCCTCCTTCTCGAATTTCGTCGTCTGGTGGAAGGCGTAGACGGCTATCGCCATGGCGAAGCAGATGAGCTTCTCCTTCCAGTTGCTGAGCATCTTCTCACGAAGCAGAGTTGTGTTCATCTTCCGGATCCTCTGTTTTCTTTTCTTCGTTCTTTATCACGAGCTTCTTTTCCAGTATCTTCGTCAGGGTCTCCATGGGGAGGTCGTAGTGGAGCTGCGAGTCGTAGGCCAGGCTGATGGCTCCCGTCTCCTCGCTGACGACGAGTATCACCGCGTCGCACTGCTCGCTCAGGCCCAGTGCCGCCCGGTGCCTGGTCCCGTAGGTCTTCTTGATGTCGTAGTTCTCGCTGACGGGGAGGAAGCATCCTGCCGCGAGTATCTTGTCCCCCTGAACGACGCATGCCCCGTCGTGCATCGGTGTGTCGTGCTCGAAGATAGTGATGAGCAGGTTGGAGGTCAGGTCGGCGTTCAGCTTCTGCCCGCTCCCGACGATCTGCTCGAGCTTGGCGGACTTCATGAAGACGACGAGCATTCCCCGCCTCTGCTGGGACAGTTTGCTCGCCGCGTACAGGACTTCTCCCACGCTCGTGAACTTCCTCTTGCCCCCCGTCAGGAACCAGTCGGTCTGGCCGAGCTTGATCAGGATTTTCCGCATC
Source organism: Treponema sp. (assembly GCA_017450845.1). Lineage (GTDB taxonomy): Bacteria > Spirochaetota > Spirochaetia > Treponematales > Treponemataceae > Treponema_D. The sequence continues at coordinate 7,556 of JAFSSU010000382.1, read as the reverse complement.
TCCGGCTGCAGGATGATGACCGCGCCCAGGAGAAATGCCGGGTACAGCCTGTTGATTATCCAGCTGAGGGTCTCCAGCTTGAGGAGGTTGACCACGATCAGGTAGAAGATGACGAAGTATATGACTGCCCTCAGGACCACGAGGGCGTTCGTCCTGATGACGAATTTGTAGGCCCAGTATATCAGGAAGGTCAGTATCGTTATGTCGAGGACCGGGTTGATGTAGCTCGTGTAGAACCTTGCTATGCTCGAGAATATGTTCACTCTCCGCCCCCTGTGAAGTCCTTGAAGGATTCTAGCACGTCAAGGCTGTTCCGGCAAGCCTTCACGTCATGGACGCGGACGAGCGACGCGCCCCGCAGGACCGCGATGATGTCCGCCGTGAGCGTCCCGTAGAGCCTCGCCTCGCTTTCTGACGGCCCCCCGGCCTCCCCGACCATCATCCCTATGCAGCTCTTGCGGGAGAGGGCCATCAGGACGGGATAGCTGCCGCCGCAAAGGGAGCCGCATCCCCAGATGAGGGTCCTGTTCTCGTCCAGGCCCTTGCCGAAGCCTATCCCCGGGTCCACGATTATCTTGCCGCGGTCTATCCCCGCCGCCTCCGCAAGCTTTGCCCGCTCCGTCAGGTAGGAGCTGACCTGGGCGAGCACGTCGTCGTAGCCGGTATGCTCCTGCATCGTCGAGGGGATTCCCCTCTTGTGCATCAGGATGACGGGGAGCCCCTTGTCCGCGGCGAAGGCGGCAAGGGAGCCGTCGTCCTCCAGGGCGGAGACGTCGTTCACTATGTCGGCCCCGGCATTCCATGCCGCCTCCATGACGGCCTTCTTGCGCGTGTCCACGGAAATCGCGATGCCGGAGCTTTTCCGTATCTGCTCGATGACCGGGATGACCCGCCGGATTTCCTCTTCCTCGCTGACGTATGAGGAGCCGGGCCTGGTGGACTCCCCGCCTATGTCTATGATGTCCGCACCCTCATCCGCAAGATGCAGGGCGAGGTCCGCGCCGCCCCTGCTGCCCCCGTAGAAGCTGTCCGGGGTGGCGTTGACTATGCCCATTATGAGCGCGGGGCGGGGACTCCGGATCTCCCTGTCCGCGAGCCTGAGTTTTTTCATTTGGATTCCTCCAGCAGTCTCATTGCCATGTCCGCTATGTCCTTGGGGCTCAGCCCGGCCTCCTCAAGTATCTGCTCCCTGTTCCCGTTGCTCAGGAAGTGGTCGGGGAAGGAGAGGATTCCTGTCGCCGCCCTGCTCCCCTTCCGGCCGTCCCTCCGGAGCAGCCGCTCCAGGTACTCCGCCATGCCGCCGACGTGCACGCCGTCCTCTATGAGGACCACGGCCTCGTATTTGTCCGCTATGGAGATGAAGTAGCTCTCGTCGAATGGCTTCAGGAAGCGGAGCACGTATATGTCCGCGTCCGAGTCCTTCAGCAGGAGCTGCCGGGCCGCCGTCAATGTCTCGCTGTACATGCTGCCGGTGCAGACGAGCAGTATGTCCGCTGTCTTCCTGAGCTTGCGCCTGGGCCTCGCCATGTTCCTGCCTGCTTCCTCCTTGTCCTCCAGGGCCGCGCTGAGGGCGGGGGCGAAGTCCGAGCTCTTTATGAGAAGGCCGCGCCCGCTCATGACGGGCTTGGAGAAGGCAGGGATTTCCGAGGGGCAGGACATCTTGGGCCAGCGTATGGCTACGGGGCCGTCCGCCTCGTCTGCTGCCCAGTCCAGGCAGAGCTCCATGTCCTTCTCGCTCGCGACGGTGAGGAGCGTCATATTGGGTATCGGGCGGAGCAAGGCTATGTCGAAGATGCCCTGATGGGTCTCGCCGTCCGCCGGGACCGCGCCCGCCCGGTCGAACACCATGACGACATGCCTGTTCTGCAGGGCTATGTCCTCGATTATCTGGTCAACCGACCTCTGTATGAACGTCGAGTATATCGCGACGACGGGGACCATGCCGCCCGCCGCGAGCCCGCCCGCGAAGGTCACGGCGTGCTCCTCCGCTATCCCCACGTCGAAGAATCGGTCCCGGTAACGGCGGGAGAAGGTGTCAAGGCCCGTTCCCTTGGACATGGCGGCCGTTATCGCGCATATCCTGGGATTCTCCGCTGCCATGGCGACTATTTTCCTGCTGAACACCTCGGTGAAGCTCAGCGTGTCGAACTTCTCCACGAGCCCGTCGCTCGTGTTGAAGGGGCCAACCCCGTGGAAGGTCGAGGGGTCGTGCTCCGCCGGCCTGTAGCCTTTGCCCTTCTTGGTGATGACGTGTATGACGACCGGGCGGCTCATCTTCTTGGCCCGCCGGAACATCTGCTCCAGCTGCTGCTCGTTGTGCCCGTTGAGGGGGCCGAGGTACTCGAATCCCAGGTCGACGAAGAGGTTGTTCGTCAGGAGGAGGCCTTTGAGCCCCCGCTTCAGGCGGTAGATGAACTTGCCGAGCTTCCTGTTGATGTAGGGGATGTCGTCCACCAGCCTGTCTATCTTGTAGCGGAAGTTCTGGTAGCCGGCAGTCGAGGTCAGCTGGGAGAGGTAGCGGGAGACGGACCCCGTGTTGGGGCTTATGGACATCTTGTTGTCGTTGACGACGACGATCAGGTTCTTCGCGAGCTGCCCGGCGTGGCTCAGGGCCTCGTATGCCATGCCGCCGGTCAGGGCCCCGTCCCCTATCACCGCTATGACCTTGTCGTCCCGCCCCTGGAGCCTCCACGCGGAGAGCAGGCCCAGGGCCGACGAGATCGAGGAGGAGGCGTGCCCCGCGTCAAAGTAGTCGTGGGGGCTCTCGCTTATCCTGGTGAATCCCGATATGCCGTCTTTCTGCCGTATCGTCGGGAATGAGGAGTAGCGTCCCGTCAGGAGCTTGTGCGAGTAGCACTGGTGGCTTACGTCCCAGACTATCGCGTCCTGCGGGCTGCAGAATACCCGGTGCAGGGCTATCGTAAGCTCCACGGATCCGAGGTTGCTCGCAAGATGCCCGCCGTTCTTCCCGACCGTCTCGATGATGACAGTCCTGAGCTCGTTCGCGAGGAGCTTCAGGGCCGAGGAGGGAAGTTTTTTCAGGTCTTCTGGCGAATTGATGTTCTGCAGGAGCAATAGGGGTTCCTCACATACAAAAAAAGCCGGGAAATCCCCGGCTGCTTTGTCGGAAGCCATTCCATATTCCTTTCGGAAACAAGAAAAAGTTTCCTTTTTTAGGAGCAAAAACCGCTACAAGCTTACTTTGCTTTATGCCGATTCCGCCTAAGCATCTTCTTCCGCTTATGTGTCGCGATTTTTGCGCGCTTTCTTTTTTTACCACAAGGCACGATAGGACTCCTTAAAATTTCTACGTATTATTATGCTTGTTTTTCCTTATTAAGTCAAGTGCAATTAAGCCAAGTGGCTCAAAAAACTGTTCAGGAAGGAGAGGGCCTTCCCCGTGAAAAAGTATCTTCCTCCGCCGCACCCGCATCCTTCAGCGATTCCTTCCAGGGAGGAGAAGCGCTCCCATGCGCCCCCGTCCACGCCGAGCCGTGCCGCAAGGTCCCCCCGCCAGGGCTCCACGGCGGAGAACCTTCTTTTGTACTCGGCGGCACTCACCCCCTCCGTGGAGCGCAGGCCCATCATCAGGAACTCGTATTCCTCGGTCTCCAGGGGGAGTGTCTCCGTCTCACGGGGAATCATGGATGTGTCCTGAGGAATGCCGTCCTTCCAGAAATCCGTGTATGCCCTGATGTCCTGCGTGTTAGTCCAGCGGAGGCCGCCCCCGCCCGAGAATGAGTATATGCTGCCGGTCGCCCCGCTTCCTGCCCCTATGTAGTCCTCCTGCCTCCAGTATGCCAGGTTGTGCCGGCTCTTGTGGCCATCCCTGCAGAAGTTCGAGACCTCGTACTGGGCGTAGCCTTCCTGCTCCAGGATTTCCCTGCCCGAAAGCCACTGCGCGTCCGCCTCGTCCTCGTCCCATTGGGTCTCCCCCCTGCTGATGCTTGCGTGGAGGGGCGTTCCTTCCTCGACGGTCAGGCCGTAGAGGGACAGGTGGTCGGGCCAGCAGGACAGGCACTCCCTGAGGGATCTGATGAATTCATCTTCCGTTTGGCCGGGAAGCCCGGCTATGAGGTCCAGGCATAGCTCTTGCTTCCAGAGCCGCCTTGCCAGGGAGAGGGCTTTCCGTGCCGCGGCCGGGCCGCATCTCCTGCCCACGCTTTCGAGGGCACCGGCGTTCAGGCTCTGTATGCCCAGGGAAAGCCGCCGCCTTTTTGCGGGGCAGGAGGAGAAGGCTTCCAGAAGCCCTTCCGAAAGGCTTTCGGGGTTCATCTCCACCGTGACCTCTTCGGGTGGGGCGGACTCTGGGCAGGCCGCGTCAAGGAGCCTTGTCAGCTGGACGGGGGAGAGGAGGCTGGGTGTGCCGCCCCCCAGGTAGACGGTCCTGAAGCTGTCCGTCCCTGAGGCATATTTATGGAAGGAAATTTCATTCAAGAGAGCGTCCAGATAGTCGTCCGCTACTCCTCCGCTCTTCCCCATGCTGAAAAAGTCGCAGTAGGCGCACTTTGACGCGCAGAAGGGGATGTGGATATAGAGGCTTCTGGAGGCGGGCAAATCTCAGTATGCCCTGATGCTGTTGAAGGGGAAGTACTGGAGCAGCACCCGGCCGATCAGCCTGCTGCTTTTTACCGGCCCCCACTGCCTGGAGTCCAGGCATTCCACCCGGTTGTCCGCCAGCACGAAGTATTCTCCTTCCCCGAGGGTCCTCTCTGAAAGCTCGCCGGAGACCCCGACGTTGTTCCATTCCGCCGGGATCGAGAAAATCTGCACGTTGTAGTTCTTGCCCGCAAGCTCGAATTCCGTCAGGTAGAGGTCCTTTGAGGCGGGCTTCACGTAGAGCACGAAGTCCTTCATGTAGACGCTGTCGCCGGGCAGGGCCAGCACCCGCCGGACGAAGGGCTGCCCGCTTATCTTGTCGCTCTCGGAGAATGGAGAGATTTTCTGCAGGGTGAAGAAGCGCACCAAGGCGTCTATTGCGGCCTTGGCAACGCTGTTCTTGCGGCCGTCCATGCGCGATATGAAGTAGAGCTCCCCCCTCTCCGGGTTTTTCATCAGGGGGCAGACGAATGCTATCCCCCCGTTGGAGATGCTGTCCTCCATTGTGTCTGAGTTGATGTGTATGGGAAAGAGGACCAGGTTCAGGAAGAGGGTCAGGAATATGAAGATGCCCGGCAGGATGGCTAGGGTCGTGTTTATGCGTTTCTGCCTTCTCTGCTGCATCTCGAAGGAATAATCGATTACGTTCTGTTTTTTGCCTTTCATCGGGAATGATAATAGCACAAGCTTGGCGGCTGTGCAAGCGCGGAAACGCGTCCGGGTGAGTTTTCGCACGCGTCCGTGTGGGAACTTTCACTCGGGCGGGTGCGGGCTTTCACCCGGACGGGTGAGCCTTGTCACCCGCCAGGGTGCGAAAAGCAGAAAAGTTTGTTTACATTTTTTCGATTGCGGTATATAATGACAGATATGGCAGACTTGCTCAACGATTCACAGTTCAACATGTACCGCAACCTCATCTACAAGTCAAGCGGCATCACGTTCTCAGATACGAACAGATCCATACTGGACAGCCGCCTGAAGGAGCGCCTCCGGGAGAAGCAGCTGGACGATGTGGACACATACTATAAGATGGTCACGTCAGACCAGGAGGAGTTCAAGCTCTTCCTGGACAGCATAACGACGAACCTTACCCGTTTCTTCAGGAACCAGCCGCACTTCGACGCGCTGATAAACTACGTTATTCCCCATGTCATCGAGGAAAAGAAGAAGAGCGGGCAGACCAGGATAAGCATCTGGAGCGCGGGCTGCTCCACCGGTGAGGAGCCATATACCATCGCGATGCTGCTCAAGGACAAGCTGCCTGCGCCCTACACGTTCAGCATCAAGGCCTCCGACATATCGCTCAAGTCCCTGATGGTCGGAAGGCAGGGCTTCTACCAGAACAACCGCATAACGGGAATCCCGCAGGACTACTTGGACCGCTTCTTCTCCAAGACCCCTGACGGATATCAGGTCAAGCCCGAGCTCCAGTCATGCATACACTTTGACTATCATAACCTTGCCAACGATTCCGGTCTGAGGGATGCGGACATTGTTTTCTGCCGCAATGTCCTCATCTACTTCGATGAGGAGGCCCAGAAGTCAACGATAGACCGCTTCTGGAATTCCATGGCAAAGCACTCCTATCTTTTCATAGGCCATTCGGAGAGCCTTTTCGGCATGGACACTAAGTTCAAGTTCCTGAAGACCCAGTGGGCATGCCTTTACGAAAAAAAGGAGTAGCCGGCCTTTTCACGGCATATCAAAGAGGGGTGATTTTTTATGGAAGACATACAGGTTCTTATCTGTGATGACTCGGCGTTGATGCGCAACCTTATCTCGCGCATCGTGGATTCTACCACTGGCCTGCATACGGTCGGGACGGCGATGAACGGCAAGTTCTGCCTCCAAAAGATTCCGGCCCTGAAGCCCGACGTGATAATACTCGACATAGAGATGCCGGAGATGAACGGCATTGAGTTCCTCAAGGAGCGCAAGAAGCAGGGAATCGACATCCCTGTCATAGTCCTCTCGTCCGTCGCGACCAAGGGTGCGACGGTGACGATGGAGTGCCTGGAGCTCGGGGCGAGCGACTTCATAACCAAGCCGTCCGGTTCCGTCTCCAGCAACATCAGCTCGGTCGGCGGCGACCTCGTGGAGATGATAGCCTCTTATGGCCGCCGCTATGCGGTGCGCAAGGGCAAGGATGTCTACCCCGTGGACTTCTTCATGCACGAGGCCAAGCTCAAGGAGGCTGCGTCCGCGGCGAAGAAAGAAGGCATCGCCGACAAGATAAAGCCCGCCTCGACCATCACGACGGGGGCACCGCTCCCCAAGACCCTCTTCCCGAACAAGAAGAAGGAGCCGGCCGTCATAGAGCCCGTGCGCAAGGGCGGACCCATAGACATAATCGCGCTCGGAATCTCCACGGGCGGGCCGAATGCCCTCCGCGAGGTCTTCGCCAAGATAGACCCCAAGCTTCCGCGCCCTATCCTTGTCGTCCAGCACATGCCCGCGGGCTTTACCAAGGAATTCGCGGCCAGCCTGAACCGTATCTGCCCGCTTGAGGTCAAGGAGGCCGAGGACGGCGACCTGATTCACCCCGGCCAGATTTACATTGCCCCGGGCGACTATCACATAAAGGTGGAGAAGTCCACCCTCTGCAATGTCATCCGCCTTTCCAAGGAAGACCTCCGCAACGGTCACAGGCCGTCGGCCGACGTGCTCTTCGAGTCCGTCGCCAAGATTTACCAGAACCGGGCCCTGGGCGTGATCATGGCGGGAATGGGACGCGACGGGGCTGCCCAGCTCGCCGAGATGCGCAAGCAGGGGGCGTGGACGCTCGGGCAGGACGAGAAGTCTTCTATTGTATACGGCATGCCCCGCGCGGCCTTCGAACTGGGGGCGGTGCAGAAGCAGGTCAGCCTGGAGAACATGGCGAAGGAAATCAACAACACTGTTTCCGCCCACCTGAACGGCTGATTCCTGTTTTCCGATGGACAAGCGTTTTTTGCCCT
>JAFSSU010000381.1 GCA_017450845.1 Treponema sp. | reverse complement strand
GGCTGGGAGGGAGAGGCATTCGAGGGGGGGAGCCGTTTCTTTGTCACCGTCTCCGTCCCGGTCACGACCGTCTGCCCCTGCTCCAAGGCGATAAGCGACAGGGGGGCGCACAACCAGCGAGGTATCGTCTCCGTCAAGATAGAGAGCAAGAGCCTCTTCTGGATAGAGGACGTCATAGAGCTCGTAGAGCAGTCGGCTTCGTCAGGCCTCTACAGCGTGCTCAAGCGGCCCGACGAGAAGTTCGTCACCGAGAGCGCGTATGACAAGCCCTGCTTCGTCGAGGACGTGGTGCGCGAGGTCTACATTGCCCTGAGGGACTTCAAGCAGTGCGACAAGGGCTTCTCCTGGTTCTCCGTGGAATGCAGGAACTTCGAGAGCATCCACAATCACAACGCCTACGCCTACACGGAGTTCAGCCGATGACCTATTTCTTTGAGACCTACGGATGTGAAATGAGCCGTAGCAAGTGCGTACGGCGAACCTGCGGGGGCTGCCTATGACCTATTTCTTTGAGACCTATGGCTGTGAAATGAACCTCGCCGAGTCCGCCGCCGTCGAACAGGTCTTCATCCGCCGGGGCTGGCATAAGGCGGATGACGTGCAGCTCGCGGACATGGTGGTAATCAACACATGCTCGGTCAGGGCGAGCGCGGAGGAGCGGATCTTCGGCCGCCTGGGCTTCTTTACCGGGCTCAAGAAACTCCGCGCCTGTGAGCCGGGAGCAAAGTCACGCAACCTTGAGGCCGCCGCCCGCTACGTGGAGGAGAACGGCCCCAGGCCCCTGACCCTGGTCGTCATGGGCTGCATGGCCCAGCGGCTCCTTGATGACCTGCAGAAGGAATGGCCAGCCGTGGACTACGTGGTCGGGACCTTCCGCAAGGGGGACTTCCCCGAGATTATACAGGCTGCCGAGCAGGGCAAGAAGTTCGTCAGCACGGACGAACAGCCCGTCTACAGCTTCGCGCCGACTTCCTACGAGGAAGGGGCATTCTCCACATTCGTTCCGATCATGCACGGCTGCAACAACTTCTGCTCCTATTGCATCGTCCCCTACGTGCGTGGTCGGGAAGTCAGCCGCCCCTTCGCCGAGATACGGGACGAGCTGGACCTGCTGTCCCGCCGGGGAGTCAGGGAGATAACCCTGCTCGGCCAGAACGTCAATTCCTACAAAGGGGATGACGGCAAGGTCTTCCCGGACCTGCTCAGGGCAATCTGCTCTCATCTTGAAAAGGCGAACTCTTCCATAGAATGGGTCAGGTTTGAGTCCAGCAACCCCAAGGACTTCTCCGATGACCTGATTCAGGCGATAGCGTCCGAGCCACGGGTCTGCCGGGGCCTGCACATAGCCGCCCAGCATGGTTCGGACAGGATTCTCAAGGCGATGAACCGAAAGTACACGAGGGAAGGCTACCTGTCGCTCGTTGGGAGGATACGGGCCGCCGTCCCGGACGTGGAGCTTTCCACCGACATCATGCTGGGATTCCCCGGCGAGACGGACGAGGACTTCGCCCAGGCCGTCTCGCTCATGCAGGAAGTCCGCTTCGAGAGCGCGTTCATGTACTACTACAACCCCCGAGAGGGAACGCCCGCCGCGACCATGCCGGGGCAGGTTGACCTAGAGGTCAAGAAAGCGAGGCTCCAGCAGGTCATAGACATGCAGCTCGGCATCACGCGGTCGGTCATGGCAG
>JAFSSU010000380.1 GCA_017450845.1 Treponema sp. | reverse complement strand
GTCTTCGCCGAGATGCTCGCCTCCGGCAAGATGCCCGATGAGATCATCAAGGAGAAGGGCATGGAGCAGGTCAGCGATGACGGAGCAATCAAAGAGATTGTCGCAAAGGTCATCGAGGCCAATCCCAAGGCTGTCGCGGACTTCAAGGGCGGCAAGACCAACGTCATAGGCTGGCTGACCGGACAGGTGATGAAAGAGAGCAAGGGCAAGGCGAACCCCAAGATTGCCGCCAAGCTCGTAAACGAAAAGCTCGCGTCCCTGTAGGAGGGACAAGGCAAGGCAGGCCCATGGAACGCTCGAAAGTCCTGATTGTAGAAGACCATCCCATTTTCAGCAAGGGGCTTGCCTCTCTGATAGGCACGCAGCCGGCCTTTGAGGTCTGCGCCGAGGCGACCAACAGGGCGGAGGCCGCAGCCGCCTACGAGCAGCACAAGCCCGACCTAGTCATCGTTGACCTGAACTTGGGCGGGGAGGACGGGCTTGATGTCGTGAAGGACGTTCACTCCAAGAACCAGGACACGGCCATCCTCGTCCTGTCGATGCATGACGAGAAATACTATGCGGAACGGGCTCTCAAGGCGGGGGCGCGGGGCTACATCATGAAGGAGGAAAGCTCCTCCAAGGTTCTGGAGGCTGCGAGCACTGTCCTTTCCGGCAAGATATGGCTGAGCGAAGAGGAGAAGCGGCGGATGGAGGAAGCCAAGACCGAGCAGGCCGGTGCCCTTTCGGGGCTCGCTTCCTTGTCCGACCGGCAGATGCAGATTTTCACGATGCTGGGCAAGGGGCTCGGCACGATAGAGATAGCCAGCCGCCTGAACCTGAGCACCAAGACCGTGGACGCGCATAAGGAGCACATCAAGCAGAAGCTCTTCTGCGGCTCATCGCAGGAGCTGCGCGAGATGGCGGTCGAGTGGAATTCACACAATAATTTCAATTAATATTTTCTGACCGTTCTGCATGAACGCTAGGGGGTACATCATGAAGCAGTTTATGGATGACGACTTTCTTCTTGAGACGGAGACGGCGAGGAAGCTTTTTGCCGCCTGCAAGGACGAGCCTATCTGGGACTACCACTGCCATCTGCCTCCAGCCGACATAGCGGCGAACAAGAAGATGGCAAACCTCGCCGAGGCATGGCTGGGAACTGGATGCAGCGGCGACCACTACAAGTGGCGGCAGATGCGCACCTATGGAGTCGAGGAGAAATACATCACGGGGAACGCCGCCCCCTTCGACCGCTTCATGAAGTGGACGGAGACCGTGGAGCACCTGATCGGCAACCCCCTCTATCACTGGACCCACCTGGAGCTGCGCCGCTACTTCGGCATAACCGAGCCCCTCACGGTCAAATCCGCCCCCGCAATCTGGGAGAAGGCGAACGCGATGCTCGCGGATGATTCCCTGAGCGTCAAGGGGATATTCAAGCGCTTCAACATCTATGCCGTCGGCACGACGGACGACCCGGCGGACAGCCTGGAGTTCCACAAGGCGATTGCGGATGGCACGGCGGCGATAGGCAGGATAGGGACGAAGGTCCGCCCCTCCTTCCGCCCCGACAAGGCGGTCAGCATTGACCTGCCGGGCTTCGCCGACTACATCCGGAAGCTTTCCGCCGCGAGCGGTGTCAAAATCGAGAGGTCTGACGACGTGCTTGCCGCGCTGGAGAAGCGGCTGGACTACTTCATCGAGAACGGTTGCAAGGCGAGCGACCACGGGATGGATTACCCTCCCTTTGAGCTTGCGTCTGACAAGGAGATTGACGGGGCTTTCAAGGCGGCACTGGAAGGCAAGAGTCCTGACCCCCGCCTGGCGGAGGCCTACAAGACAAAGATTCTCGCCGGGCTCGGGAAGATGTACGCGAAGCGCGGTATAGCCATGCAGTACCACATGAACGTCATCCGCAGCAACAACAAGAAGGCATTCCGTGAGCTGGGGCCGGACACCGGCTTTGATTCCGTGCACGACAACAAGCTCACCTGCAAGCTTTCCGGCTTGCTGAATCTTATGGAAGAAAACGGCGGCCTTCCCAAGACGATTCTGTACACGCTCAACCCCGCCGACTACTATCCTGTCGCGACTCTTATGGGTTGCTTCCAGGGAGGCGGAATAAAGGGCAAGATTCAGCTGGGAAGCGCCTGGTGGTTCTGCGACCACATAGAGGGGATGGAGCAGCAGATAAAGACCCTGGGCGCGCTCGGAATGATTCCCGCATTCGTCGGAATGCTGACCGACAGCCGGAGCTTCCTGTCATACCCCCGCCACGAGTATTTCCGCAGGATCCTGTGCAATGTCCTCGGTGGCTGGGTGGAGCGGGGCATGTACCCTGCCGACATGGAAGGCCTGTCGCGGATTGTCCGTGATATCTCCTTCGGCAACGCGCAGGCCTACTTCGGCTAGAGGGCGAGCAAATCCTTTTTTGATGCGACCGCCGCCCGCGCGGCGGAGTCCGCTATGTCGGAAAGCGTCAGCGTGCCAGCCTTGTCTTTTTCCTGGCAGGTCGCGTCTTTCTTCCATGCGCAGAGGATGCCGCGTGAGGAGTTGACCGTACCCATGTTGTCGCCGAGCAGCGTCCGTGCGATGGATGCGGCCCCTCCCTGTGCCCCGTAGCCGGGAATCAGGAAAAAGACTTCCGGGCAGAGGGCGCGGAGGGCGGCGGCATCGCTTTCTTCTGTGCAGCCGACGACCGCACCGACCGGTGAGCAGGTCTGTCCGGGGAATGAGGCCTTGCCCTCCTGGACAATCCTGTTCAGCTCGGCGGCGACCTTGTCCAGCACCCTGCCGCCCGTCTTGAGCTCCTGCTGCTCTATGTCGCACATGCCGGGGTTGCTCGTCCTGAGCAGGACGAAGATTCCCTTGCTCTCTTTCATGCAGAAATCCGTGAAGGCTTTCACCGTGTCGAACCCCATGTAGGGGTTCACGGTGATGATGTCGGTCTCGAAGTCCCCGGAAAAGTGCGCCCGGGCGTATGCCGTCGCGGACGCGGCGATGTCGCCCCGCTTCACGTCGGAGATGCAGGCAAGCCCGGAGTCGCGGACGGCCTTGAGCGTTTCGGCGTATGCTTTCATCCCGGCAAGGCCCATCGCCTCGTAGTATGCGGCCTGCACCTTGAAGCAGCAGGCGGAGCCGTCGGATTTGACGCGGGAGATGATCTCCTTGTTGTAGGCCAGCACTGCTTCTGCGGGGGAGGCAAAGCCCTTCAGCACTGGTTCTGGCAGATATGAGGGGTCGGTGTCCAGTCCCACGCAGAGGGGGCCGTATTTTGCCGCGAGCGAGCGCAGCTTGTCCATATTGTGTTCCATAGTATCACCCCTGCCTTACCTGACGAGCTTGCGGTAGACGGTCTTGTGCGGCCTGTCCGCGTCGTCGCCGAGCTGCTTGCGCCTCCACTCGGCGTAGTCGGACCAAGAGCCCTCGAACCACTTGACCTCGCTGTTGTTCTCGAAGGCGAGTATGTGTGTGCAGATGCGGTCCAGGAAGTAGCGGTCGTGGCTTATGACCAGCACGCAGCCGGCGAACTCGTTTATCGCCTGCTCAAGGGAGCGGGTCGTCGCTATGTCCAGGTCGTTGGTCGGCTCGTCAAGGAGCAGGACGTTGCCCGCCTCCTTGAACATCAGGCCCATGTTGAGCCTGTTCTTCTCTCCTCCCGACAGGACGGAGACTTTCTTGCTCTGCTCTGGCCCGTTGAAGTTGAACCAGGAGCAGTAGGCCCGGCTGTTCACCTCGCGGACCGCCCCGTTGACCGGGCGGCCCTTCTCGTCCACCGCGCCCAGCTTGACTAAATCTGCCCCGCCGGAGAGGGTTTCCCAGACGGTCTTGTTCGGATCCAGCTTGCTGCGCATCTGGTCCACGTAGACAAGCTTGACCGTGGAGCCAATCTTTATCTCGCCAGAGTCGGGCTTCTCCTCGCCCTCGCTGCCGTCGGGCATCTGCACCTTTTGCCCCGCCGCGCTCGCGAGCATCTTGAAGAGGGTTGTCTTACCCGCACCGTTCGGCCCGACGATTCCGACGACCGCACCCGCAGGGATGTGGAAGTCCAGGTTTTCGAAGAGCACCCTGTCGTCGAAAGACTTGGTCAGCTTCTCCGCGTCTATGACCGATCCGCCAAGGCGGGGACCGGCGGGTATCGAGATTTCGTTGTCGCGCAGCTTGACCCGCTTGTTCTCCTCGGCAAGCAGCTGCTCATACTTGGTGATGTGCTCCTTGTGCTTGGCCTGCCTGCCCTTCGCGCCGGCGTGGATCCAGTCAAGCTCCTCCTTCATCTCGCGGGCGCGGACGGAAGCCTGCTTTTCCTCCAGCTCCAGCCGCTTCTCCTTTGCCTCAAGCCATGCGGAGTAGTTGCCCTTGAAGGGGTATCCCTCGCCCCTGTCCATCTCCAGGATCCATCCGGCGACGTTGTCCAGGAAGTAGCGGTCGTGGGTGATTGCGATGACCGTGCCCTTGTACTGGTGCAGGTGCCGCTC
>JAFSSU010000379.1 GCA_017450845.1 Treponema sp. | reverse complement strand
GAGTGGTGCTATGATTACAATAATTTCCACCCCGAGGCAAACATTAACCCTGCCAGGGAGGATACAGCCCTTGTCGATGAGTCCCACCTGGAGTTCGGAAAATATAACGGAATTCAGGACAGAAACAGAAGGGGTGGTTGCAAGAGTGACAGGGTTTACGATGAGAGAATAGAGGATATATCCGTGACATACCGCTCTCATCACTACCCCTGGCTCAGGACATACGGAACTACGGGGATGCGGGTTGCCCGAAATGCCCCGGACAGCACGGTATTCACAGCTTATGTGAATGATAACCGTGTCAGGATCCGCCAATCCCCCGGACTGAACGGGAAAATCCTGACAGCTTTTGATACTGGGACAGTGTTGGAAATTATCAGCGAGAAAAAGCTGTCGGAAAAGGAAGAGTACCCTTGGTATCAGGTGCGGACAAAAACGAATGTCATCGGATGGATGTACGGCGAATTCGTAAGAATTCGGGAATCTGGAGAATAATAGGTGGGTAGGCAATCCATGTAAAGAGAAGACTTGGAATGTGCGGTATCCCGGGATAGGTTCTCATCCCTTTATTCACACAAAATTTGTGCTTGAATGCAAAAAAAACGGCCGCAGGTTTGCCCTTCCTGCAGCCGGTTCAAAAGGAGTTTATTTCGTTTCATTCTATACATACAAACACGCAGCTTCCGGAAGGTTACAAAAAAACACAAAAAAAAGAGGGGCCTCCCGCCAGAAGTTTCCTTCCGGCGGGAGGCCCCTCCCTTTCAGGCTAACTTGCCCTCTTCGCTAACGCTAAGACTAGCGGAGCAGGGAAAGAACGTTCTGGGAAGACTGGTTCGCCTGCGCGAGCATGGCGGTTCCGGCCTGGGAAAGAACGTTGTCCTTGGTGAACTCGACCATCTGGGCGGCCATGTCCGTATCGCGGATCCTGGACTCGCTGCTCTGGGTGTTCTCGGCGGCAACATCCAGTCCCTCGACCGTCTTCTCAAGGCGGTTCTGGTAGGCACCGAGGTCGGCGCGCTGCTTGTTGATCTTCTTGATGGCCTCATCGAGGGTTCCGATGGCGCGGTTGGCGTTGTCGGGGGTCTCGAGGGTCATGATCTCCTCAGTTCCGACGTTGCGGATTCCGAGGGCTGCGGCGGTCATCGTGCCGATGTAGACCTGAGTCCTCTGGTCCATGTTGGCACCGATGTGGAGCCACATAGAAGCGGTCGGCGTGTTCTCGCCGGTGGCGCGGGCGAAGCGTCCGGTCAGCATGTTCATGCCGTTGAACTGGGCGCAAGAAGCGATGCGGTCAACCTCAGCGATGAGAGAAGAAACCTCGACCTGGATGTAGGTGCGGTCCTCATCGGTGTAGATTCCGTTGCTTGACTGGACGGCAAGCTCGCGGAGGCGCTGGATGATATCCTCGGTCTCCTGCAGGTAGCCCTCGGTCGTCTGGATGAAGGAAATGCCGTTGGCTGCGTTCCTGGAGGCCTGGTTCAAGCCGCGGATCTGGGCGCGCATCTTCTCGGAAACTGCGAGTCCGGAAGCATCGTCGCCAGCGCGGTTAATCTTCTCGCCAGAAGAAAGCTTCTCGATGTTCTTCTGCTGCCTGACCTCGGTGACTCCCTCGGCCCTCTGAGCGAACATAGCGCTCATGTTGTGATTGATAACCATAAATTTATCTCCTCATAAAAAAAGATTCGGTATAAAAGCAAGCAACCTGTTAGTTTGTTAGCTTACTAACCACCCCTAACTTCTTTGTCGGAGACTGGAATTTGACCTTTAGGGAAAAAAGAAAAAATATATGCAAAAAAGTCCGTTTTCGCTATAATGGAGCCATGAAGCAGCAGACAATAGGCGAGCTGACGATTCTCTTCATATTATTGCTCTCCTCGGCCCGCGTTTTTTTCATTCACTCGGAACGGAAGGATCCCTTGTCCATCGGCCCCCTCGCGGCGACTGTCTGTGCCGCCCTCAGCATGCTGGCCTGGGGGGTGTCGGTGCAGGAAATCCTTGTCCTTTCCCTGAGCGTCTGGGTGTTCATCTGGAATTTCCGAGCCTTCCTGCGCCTGAACGAGAACCTGATAATCGACCATTACAGCCCCCTTTTCATCCTTATCTCCATGGTCAACTGCCTGCTCGTTGCCGTCGGCCTGCTGTTCGTCTTTTACTTCCGCCCCGTCAACGTGAGCCTTGCGAAGGCCGGCGTGGAGAAGAGCGTCACCCGTCTCTGCGGCAACCTTTCGGCGGGGTTCGGGGAAAGCGACGAGACTTTCGCACGGCGGACGATGGACCTCTCGGTGTATGGGCCGGCGGGGGAGAAAAAAACGAAGGGGACGATCGTCTTCCTCCCGTCGGAATGTGCCACGGTCGGCCTGTACGAGCCCTTCCTCGTAAAGCTCGCCAGGGACGGCTACCGGGTGTACGGCGCGGACTTCTATTCGGACGACACGAAGCCCGAGGGCAGCCTGGCCTACCGCCGCGAGACCAGGAGGTTCTCATTCGTCCGTGCCCGCCTGAGGGACAGCGAGGACTACAAGAGATGGTGCGAGGAGAAAAAGCAGCCCCTCTACCTGGAGATGTTCGAGGCGGTGAGGAAGCTCGTGCCCTCCGGGGAGCGGCTGATCATAGTGGGAGACGGGCTCCCCAAGGACCTGTATGTCTCCCTTCTCTGGAAGGACGAGCAGTATGAGCGCTGCTTCGACATAGCGAGCATCAACGATTACAAGACCCCGGGCTGGGGCCCCGTGGAGCAGACGGACCCCCTGCTCGCCTCTGAGCTGGGATTCCCCCGGGACGGCGCGCTCTACACGTCCAACAGGATGGCCTCGGTGCTGGAGCAGATGATAGAGGGCGGGGGCGGCGGGGAGTAAGTGCACGCACCCTGCAGTTATAAGTGCACGCCATCTGCAGTTATAAGTGCACGTACCCTGCAGTTATAAGTGCACGCCATCTGCAGTTATAACTGCACGCACCCTGCAGTTACTGATTCGGGAACGTATAGCCTCCCCGCTCCATACGTTCCCTCCGATGGAGCAGGGCTCCCCCTCCGTGAAAATGGATTTCTGTTTTACATAATGACTCAGTTTTCCCTGACGACTTTAGCATCGCCGCCGCCTTCCCTCGCGTAGACGTACAGGCTGTCGCGGTCGCTTGACAGGGAGAGGAGGATTCCCTCGCCGGCGGACTCTATGAGGATGCAGTCCCCCGTCGCGAAGCTCTTGTGGAGCGACGTCAGATCCCCCGGCGGAAGGCTCGCGGCTTTCTCTTCCCCGTCCCCCGTGCCCCCGCCGTCATCCATGGCCCAGTCAAAGCCTCCGTTCACTCCGATGGAAAGGGGCCTTCCCGTCTCGTTGTAGATTATCACCGTCGTTATCCGGGTCCTGTCCGAGTTGAAGTAGAGCGCGAAGGAGCTCTCCGCCGCAAGGGGGGCGAGGGCAAGAAAGAGGACGGCGGCAAGGACGGGAATCTTCCGGCTCATGGCTTCCAGTATATCACAGGCTGGGGCAGTCTGTCAGAAAAAGTTCTCCCCCTTGACTTTCCGTGCCCTAATGGTAAAATGGTGGAAATTTCACAGAGGTAATTATATATGGAAGAAAAATATGTCCTGTCCGTCCTGGTGGAGAACCACGCCGGAGTACTGAGCCGCGTGTCCGGCCTGTTCAGCCGCCGCGGGTACAACATCGACTCGCTCACGGTCTGCGAGACATCGGATCCCGCCAAGTCCCGCATGACGATCGTCGTCCGGGGGGACGAGTACATCCTTGAGCAGATAGAGAAGCAGCTGTCCAAGCTGGTGGAGGTCATTTCCATAGAGCACTGCCTGCCCTCCGAGACCTGCCAGCGCGAGATGGCCCTCATAAAGGTCAAGGCCGGCGGCAGCAACCGCGCGGTCATCCTGGAGACCTGCAACATCTTCCGCGCCCACATCGTCGATGTCGCCGCCGAGTCCCTCATCGTGGAGGCGACGGGCAGCGAGGACAAGATTTCCTCCCTCATCCGCCTGCTGGAGCCCTACGGCATCCTGGAGCTGCTCAAGTCCGGCCTCACGGCGATGGACCGCGGCGAGAAGGTGATGAAATAAGGGATGTCCGTGCTTCCCTCCGGCCTCACTGCCTGGCGGGAATCTTGTGCCAGCGTTCGTCGCGGACTTCCCAGGAGCCGCCGCTGAATTCGATCCTGCCCGTGCGGAACACGCGGGGGCGGAGGGGAAAGTCTTCCCTTCCCGGCTGATCCGCCGTTTCCTGCGGGGAGGGGAGGGGAGTCCGGCCGCCTTTCCCTGCCTCCTCCAGCTCCGCGAACACAATCCTGAGCTCCAGCGCGTTCCCGTCCGCAAGCGTCAGCCCGACGGGGAAGAAGAACAGTTCCCCGTCCTGCTTGGGGGAACCGATATGGCAGGACAAGAATCCTTCCCCCAGCTCGTCCGCGAGGGCGTAGAGTGGAAAGCGGGGAATCAGCAGGCTCTTTCCGCCCGTGGCCGCGGTGTAGGAGCTGATGAACGAGCGGGCGGCCCGGGCCAGTGTCAGGGCCGTGTCTTTCTGTGGCATAAAGGCTTGCATGGCAAGAGTGTAGACAAAAAAACCGAAAAGCTCTAGTATTTTCCCGTATGAACCGTAGGATTCTTGAGGCTCTTTTCCTGATTCTCTCCTGCACCCTCTTCCTTGGGGCAAGCTTTCTGATTACCGACAAGTTCATCGCCTCCTCCTCGCCGCTCGGTATGAACGGGGAGAGGTTCGTCGCCATGAACTCCCAGTCTGCGAAGGGCAAGATTACCAGGCCTGAAAAAAATGCTTCCCTCTATTATCGCTTCACGAACAACCAGAAGGTGCACCTGAGGCGGGAGATAAAGTCCAACGGGGGCATATCCCTTGTCGCGGTCATAAAGACCATCGACGGCACGTATGACAAGGATGCCAAGACCCTGCCCTTCCAGTTCGGATTCCTCTATGACAAGTCCTCCTCGTCGGGGGACTCGGTCGCGCCGGGCAACAACTTTGTCTCGGGCGACTACCTCATGTTCGACAGCAATGGAATCAGCTCCTTCCGCATATCGGTCAGCGTGGGCAAGGACGGGGTGGTTCCCGCCGGTTTCTTCCTTCATTCCTCCCATCCCTGCAAGATAGAGAGCGTCTCCTTCTCCAAGGTGATGGTCGGATGGGACTTCTCCAGCTCCGTCCCCCTCTACGCATTCAGCGACCGGGGCGGCGTGGTGGAAATACTGGACTCGGTCTCCTGCGACTTCACCGAATCCGAGCGCCTGTTCAACCAGACCCTGCTCCCCAAAATCACGGTCAAGCTCGCCCCGACGGACGACATCGGCACCTGGCAGAAACAGAAGAAAATCCTTGCCCGCTACGGCGGGGAGGAAATCACGATACGGCGGAACAAGAAGAACAACTCCATGAGCCTGCAGCTGTCCGCGTTTGAGAAGCCTTTCGGCAAGCTGGACTTCGGGTCGAGCGATCAGGTCCAGGCCATACTGCTGGAGGCCAATGCCCCCAGGCTTGACGAGCGGACGCAGGGCGGGGCTCTGTACCCCCTCGTGACCGACCTCGGCATGATAATCGGCTGGCCCAGGGACAACTGGCGGGGGCCTGACTACGAGCTTTTCGAGTGGGAGGAGGTGCCCCACGTTCTCCTGTTCGACTTCGCGGACTACAAGACCCAGGCGGATTTCCTGACCCGCCTCGCCTATTTCGCGGAGAAGACCGGCTACCGGGGGACCCTGGTCAGCGACAACTTCGTGCGGACCCACCACGGCTACAATGCCCACGACTACAAGGCCAAGGACCTGGCGGCATTCTTCACCGCGGCATCGCTCCAGGGGGTCAGCCTGAGCGAGCGGGAATACGTCCTGCGCGACATACTGCTGGCGAACGGCATCATTGAGGACGCGGGGAACGGCACTTACACGCCGGGGGTGGGGGCGGTCGTCTCCATCTCCAAGGAATCCCCCGAATACCTGCGCTGGCAGTTCATCGCCCACGAGTGCTGGCATGGCATCTACTTTACCTCCCCGGACTTCCGCGCCGAGGTTGACACGGTGTACGACGGCTTTGACAAGAAGAGCCTTGAGTTCATACAGGTCTTCTGGGAGACCCAGCCCGGGCTCAACTACGACAGGACGGACGACTACCTTATGCGGAACGAGCTGATGGCCTACATCATGCAGCAGTCCCTCCCGAACGTCGCCAGTTACTTCGTCGAGCTGGCCAAGCGGTCCTCCGTGAACCAGATAGAGGGGCCGCTCGCCGCCTACATCCGGGAGAACGGGGCCGCCGCCTTCACTGACGCGGGGGAGACTCTGAACCAGTGGGCGTTCGAAAACTACGGCTTTGCCGCCGGGAGGGTCAACCTCATATACCGGGAATAATTGACTAAAAGCCGTATATTTCGTATAGTAGCGTTTATGGCTAGCGGAAACTTCATTCAAAATATAATCGCATCCCTGTTCGGCGGGGGGGATGACAATGCTATCAAGCGCAAGATGCTCAAGCGGATAGCAAAGAACCTCGCGAAGACCAAGTATCATTTTTATAAGCCTTCCTCGCACGAGGTCGACCCGAACTTCGCAAAGTTTTTCTACGAGTTATACAAGGCCGTTTCGCCAGCCCAGCTGATGTTCGCGAACACGAACCCCAATTCCATAAAGAGGACCGTCATTGACCTCTCCCTGTCCGAGGAGCAGAAAAAGCTTGCGGAGGCCCTGTCGGAGGAGGAGCTGAACAAGAGGGGCGCGAACGTGCCGCTCCAGCAGCTCACCGAGGAGACCAAGAGCCAGCTGGAGCGGTTCACCTCGGAATTCACGAACGACAAGATAGTCAAGGCGGACAATCTCTACACCAAGCTTATCCTCTTCAAGAACTTCACGCAGTACGATTTCTTCTTCCTGCTGAAGAAGTTCGACGGTTCCATGAAGGAGAGGAGCTTCAACACGGCGCCCAAGTTCCAGCAGATAGCGGGCTCCTACATCGTCGAGGACATCAAGAACTTCGTCTCCGTGGCCTGGCCGCTGCCTGCCGACGACTGGGATGACGTGTTCAAGCTGATGAAGACCCTCAAGGGGGTGGAGCCGATAACCCTGAGCACCTGGAAGAAGGTCCTGCAGAGGCTGCGCTACATCCGCGAGCAGGGAATCCTGGAGATGATGGTCCAGCTGATTACCGACAACCCCGCCTACAAGGAGGTCGTAAAGGGCGAGGACTACCATATCCTCGATGAATACATCTCCAATACCCGCAAGACCGTGGACGATATCCTGGGGACCCTCAAGGAGCGGCAGACTGCCGGAAAGGTGGACAACCTCCTGACCCAGATTTTCGGCAACACGAACATCGAGCCCCTCAAGAACTACAACGATACGATGAGCCAGGCCTTCCTGAACAAAAAACTGACGGGTTTCCTGTACTCTGCGCCGCTCTCATACCTGAAGCACTTCCTGCTGAACTACGTCAAGAAGGAGGTCCGGGAGCTTTCCGATATCCTCGTCATCCGCGGGGAGTGGGCCACGCAGGCCATGTCCCAGCCGATGAGCGAGTCCTCCCACCAGCTTATGGAGCTCTCTTCCAAGATAACCGCCCTGGACGAATCCCTGGTGGAGTCCGGGAAGTACGGGTACAAGCTCAGGTCCCTGATGCCCAAGCTGGACAGGGACAGGGAGACCAGGAACATCATGGAGATGACCCTTGGCGATGTCAACAACGAGGCCGCACAGATCCTGGGCTCCGCCAAGCAGAACATCATCGTCTTTGACAAGAACCTCAAGATGCTCCTTGAGGATTTTGTCAAGCCACATCCCGATGTCATGCGCAACTGGAAGGATCTGGACCGCTTCGCCGAGGGCAGGCTCAAGCAGAAGGGGGTGGATGTCTACAAGAAGCTCTACAGCTTCATCTCCCTGCTGCAGAACTTCAACATCGCGATTTCCGAGGCGGAGTAAGCTTCTTCCCCGAAAAAAAAGACCGGCACTGCCGGTCTTTTTTTTGCCCCTGAGCGTCAGGTCCCTTACTTTACCTGATAGACCCAGAGCCCCTCATAGTGGTGCCCGTCCTTGGAGCCGAAGACGCTGATCGACTTGAAGGCCGTCTTCTCGTCCTTGGGCTTGATGTCCTGCCCGAGCGTGTAGTCCCCGGCGAAGTTCCCGTTGCCGCCCTTCGCTAGTTTCTTGAGCTCGCCCCCGTTGGCTGACACGGCGACGGCCTTGTATTCGCCGGTGGCGACCTCGAAGTGGACGGACTCCCCGTTCTTGAGTGTCCCCGCGACGGGAGAGACAAGCGCGGTGTTCTGGCAGAGGGTGTATTCCGTGTAGGCGGTCGGGTATTTGACCACGTTGCTCCCGTAGCCCGTGTATACGCCGTCGCTGCGGATGTCAAAGCGGAGGACTTCCTCCATGGAGGCCGCCGAGAGCTTGAGCGCGCGGAAGACCTTCCTGACGTTCTCGTTGCGGGTCTCGTCGAACAGGTCCTCCTTGAGGTAGTAGCGCCTGTTGTGGGCGACCTTGAAGTAGGAGTCGGTCAGGCTCTTGAGCTCGTCCTTCGTGATTTCGCCGGATGAGACGAGCTTCTTTGCCCTGGGCAGGATGTTGCCGTCAAAATCCGCCTCCGTGAAGAACCATGGGTAGGTCTCCTCGTCGGAGTGGCAGGCGTAGACGAAGGCCTGGTATTCCTTTGCCGTCGGGACATCGAACGAGATGGAGAGGCTGTTGCCCGTGCGGCTTATCCAGGTGGCGTTGTCGGCCTTCACCATCGTGACCTTCTCGCAGATTCCGCCCAGGACGGAGACGGCGGGGTTCGCGAGCCTGAAGCCGTAAGTGACGGGGCCGGAGATGGTCGTCCGGTAGTCCGGCACGCTTCCGTCAAAGCTGAATCCGTACTGGAAGAACACGCCGGGGACGTAGGGCTCCGTCTTGAACTGCTCCTTGCTGAGAATCCGGGAGCCGTCGACGTACTGGTGGGACGGATCCTCCGGCAGGTGGGAGTAGAGGAACTGCTCCGGGCTGAGGAATAGCCACTGGGTGGAGTAACGCTTGACGAATGTCCTCTGCTCCAGGGTCCCGCAGTCCAGCGTCACGTCCACGAGCTTCCAGCTGTTCCCGATTTTGACCGCATTCCAGACATGGTTGGGGTCGTCCGGGATGGAGTCCCCGTAGCCGAAGCCCTTGAACCAGCCCTTGATGGTCACGCTCTCCACGCCCGCGAGGGAGCACATCTTGTTGAAGAGGTCCACGTAGCCGGGGGCGAGGGCTTTCTTGCCCTTCAGGGCGGACTCCCAGTCCTGTTTCTTGACTTTGCCCGAGAAGTACATTTCGGCGTCGTAGGCGATGTTGTCGCATATCCAGTCGTGGATGACGCGTACCTTCAGGCTGTCATCGGCAAGCCCTTCCGTCAGGTTCGTGACCAAGGCCTGCACGTTTTTCTTGGGGGCCTGGGCGACGCCCGCGCTTATGTCGGCAGGGACGCTCCTGACCCGGGAATTCATCGTCTCGCGGGCTGAGAGTCCGAGCGAGGAAAGTGCCGCCAGAAGCAGGCACAAAATAATCTTGCTGCTGTGTTTCATTTTGACTCCTGTTATTCCTATTTATGCATAGTGTACTATAGAAGAGGAACAAAGAAAAGCGGGAAAAGTTATAGGCATAAAGGATACCTCTGAAAAACTGAGGCTTTTCGATGTTTGCATAAAAAAAGACCCTCTGAAGGGCCGTCTTGTATCTTGAAGGAAAGAAAAGCTCAGATAATCCCTGTCACCACCAGAAACTAAATACCGTTGCTTCGTTCCCGATCTGGCGGGGTTTTCTAGCACCAGCGTGCAGAGCATCTGAGCATACGGAAAGATGGGGATTCGAACCCCAGATAGGATT
>JAFSSU010000043.1 GCA_017450845.1 Treponema sp. | reverse complement strand
TGGATGGTCAGCACGCTCGCCGTGCGCTCAAAGCCGGACTAGCGGCAGACATGCTTGAGGATAACCGGGGCAAGGCAGCTGGACCAGTCGTGGGCGTGACTGATATCCGGATACCAGCCGAGCTTGCGGCAGAGCTGGAAGGCCCCGTGCGCGAGGACGGCAAAGCGGTAGGGATTGTCGTGGAAGTCGCTCTCGCCGGGCACCCCGTAGATTCCGTCGCGGCCAAAGCACTGCTCATGGTCGATGAAGTAGACCTTGAGCCTGTCGCAGCCCGGCATGGAAGTCGTATAGACCGCCGTCCAGGTCTCCTGCTGCCCGGCGGCGACCGCCATGGGCCCCTCAAGCTGGGTCAGCTTCTTCCTGTCTATCTTGTAGTAACGGGGGATGACGATCTTCACGTCGTGCCCCATGTTCGTGAGCTGGATTGCGAGCGCGCTCACCATGTCGGCAAGCCCGCCGGTCTTGGCATAAGGAACAGCCTCTGAGCTGACCATAAGAATCTTCATACGTCAAACCCCTTTCTAAACAAATATGTTCCTATTATAACACACAATCCTGAATTTTGCACAAGAGAATTCGTTGTTATCAGTTCAAAAGAGGGTCTGTTTCTAAGCAAAATAACTTGACAGCGAAAAAAAATACCGACACTATAGGTATATGGCTAAGAATACAATTTCTACGTCCAGCAAGCTTACCGTTGCCTTGACCGCAATCATCCTCGTCATGATAGCGGTCTCGTCGGTCACGACGGGAATCTTCTTCCGCAAGAACTCCCTCGAGAATTTCTATGCAAGCGCACAGGCCGCCCTGTCCGAGTTCTCGGACGCAATATCCATGTTCTTCAGCGCGAAGGAAATCGAGCTCAACGTCTTCGCCGAGTCCGACGAGGTGAAGGCCGCAGACGAGACAATCCACTCCTTCGTGAACGAGGTCGGGGACATCCAGATCCTGGGATACGAGAAAAGCCCGGTAGAGGAAGACATCAGGAAAATCTGCAAGAGCTTCGCCAGGAACGACGGCGACATAGCGGAAATCTATATAGGAACAAAGTGGGGCGGATACGCGACCAACTTTGACAGCTCCATGTCCGGCGGTTACGACCCCCGCAAGCGCGGATGGTATGAGACGGCGTCATCCGGGAACGGAAAGGTGATGATAACCGACGCGTTCGCCTCCACCGTCGGGGCGACGGTCGTGGGAATAACCCGCTCGGCTTACGACGATGAAGGCGAATTCATCGGGAACACGAGCATAGAGGTCTCGCTCGAGACCCTGACCAAGATTCTCGGCGGGATGAACCTCGGGGAAGGCAGTTTCTTCATGATGGTCCAGGCAGACGGCACGATTCTTGCCGACACGAAGTCCTCCGCCAACAACTTCAAGAACGTCAGCGAGGCAGGCATCCCGGAGCTCAAGGGGCTCCTGGCAAGCCAGAGCGGGGCCGGGGTCCTGAACGTGGACGGCGGCACCTACTTCGCCCAGACGCTCAAGAACCAGAGGACAGGCTACGAGATCGTGGCATTTTCCCCAAAGGCGACTGTCTTCGCGGCTTTCTACAAGACCATCCGCGCAACGATAACCGTCTGCGCCCTGATTGCCGTCATAATCATCCTGGTCGTGGCCACAATACTGAGAAAAGCCCTCCTGCCGCTCAAGATAATCAGGAACAGCCTGGTCGATGACGCGAAGGAAATCTCCCAGGGAAGGGCCGACCTGTCCAAGAGGATTGAAATCAAGTCGGGAACCGAGATAGGCGACGTGGCGGACAGCTTCAACATGTACACCGACAAGCTGCAGGACATCATCCGCAGCATGAAGCAGTCCAAGAACACGCTGACCAGCGCAGGAAGCTCCCTGCGCGACGGCACGGCGGAGACCGCGAGCGTCATCAGCCAGATCACGGGGAACATCAAGGAGATGGAGAGGGGGCTTTCTGCCCAGACAGCGAGCGTCCGCCAGACTTCCAGCGCGATGAGCCAAATCATCGGGAGCATCGGCACGCTGGAGCAGCTGGTCCAGAAGCAGTCCTCCATCGTGCAGGAGGCCTCAAGCGAGGTCGAGCAGATGATCGGGAACATCGGTGAGGTGACCCGCTCCATAGACAAGATGGCAGCCTCCTTCGGTACTCTCGCGAGCGACGCGGAGAAGGGTGCAAACACGCAGAGCAGGCTCCAGTCGCAGATTGCCGAGATTGAGAACCAGTCCAACCTGCTGACCGAGGCAAACACCGTCATCGCCAACATAGCGGAGCAGACCAACCTCCTTGCGATGAACGCAGCGATTGAGGCCGCCCATGCGGGTGAGTCAGGAAAGGGATTCGCGGTCGTCTCAGATGAGATCCGTAAGCTCTCCGAGACGTCCACCTCGCAGTCCAAGACAATCGGCGACCAGCTCAAGAGCATACAGGAGACCATAACCGCCGTCGTCGTCTCCACGCAGGACGGCGTTCAGGGCTACACGGACCTTGCCAAGCAGATACGCGAGACCGATGACCTGGTGCAGCAGATAAAGCTGGCGATGGCGGAGCAGCATGAAGGCTCCGTCCAGATTACCGGCGCGCTCAAGAACCTGAACGAAAGCTCGCACCAGGTCCTGAAGGCCTCCAAGGAGATGTCCGATGGCAGCCGCGCCATCGTCAATGAGATAGATTCGCTCCAGAACGAAAGCTCATCCATCAGCCAGAGGATGGGAGAGATGTCAGTCGGAGCCGACCGCATCGGCAAAACCGGCAAGCTGCTCTCCGAGATTTCCGGCATGATGGAACGGTCCATCCACGAGATAGGAACGCAGGTGGACCAGTTCAAGGTCGCCGAGTAAGAAAGAATCAGCCCCTGAGTCCCGCCATCGCCTTAATCCAGGCCCCGCGGGAGTTCAGGATGGACTGCTCGCTGACGCAGTAGGCCAGACGGAACCAGCCCTTGCCGCCGAAGCCGGTACCCGGAGCGCAGAGAATCAGGTACTTCTTGAGGTAGTCGGCAAAGTCCATGTCATCCCCCTTGAACGAGGCGGGAACCTTGCACCACATGTAGAAAGCACCCTCCGGGCTGGCGTGTTCCACCCCGGCCTCATCCAGAATCGCAACCAGTTCGTCCCTCCTCTTCTTGTAGAGCGAGTAGTCCGCCGGAGCGTCCCAGGACTCGGCGACCACCCGCTGCATCAGGGCAGGGGCGTTCACGTAGCCCAAAATCCTCGTGCAGAAGATGACCGCAGCCACGACCTCCGCCCTGTCGGGGCAGGCGGGATTCACGCAGACGTAGCCGATCCGCTCACCGGGCAGGCTCAGGTTCTTGGCAAAGGACGTGACGACTATCGCGCTGTCGTAGGCGGGGAAGGCGGCGGCGACCTTGATGCCGTCATAGGCAATGGCGCGGTAGGGCTCGTCAAGGATCAGGTAGGGCTTCCTGCCGCACCTGTCCGCATGGGCATTCAGGGCGGTGGCAAGCGCGTCGATGTCCTTCTGGGGGTAGACCCGGCCCGTCGGATTGTTGGGGCTGTTGATGAGGACGGCGGCGGTCTTGTCCGTCAGGGCGACGGCAATGCCGTCTATGTCAAGCGAGAAATCCGCCTTGGTCGGCACGGGGACAAGCGTCCCGCCGTAGTTGTGCACGTAATGGGAATACTCTGCAAAGAAGGGGGCAGGAACGACCACGTTGTCCCCCTCGTTCAGGATTGCCTTCAAAAGGCTGTTCAGGGCACCGGCAGCCCCGACCGCCATGACGACGCAGTCACCCGTGACGGGAACGCCCTGTTCCTTCGCGGTCTTGGCGGCCATCGCCTCGCGGGCAAAGGGATAGCCCGCATTGGGCATGTAGCCGTGCCAGTTCTTTTCCCGGACAGCGGCAATCCGCGCGATGGCGGAAGCCACCCCCTCCGGCGGGTCCAGGTCGGGGTTCCCCAGGCTGAAGTCAAAGACCTTGTCCTCCCCGTACTGCTTCTTGAGGGCCACCCCCTCCTCGAACATCTTGCGGATGACGCCTGAACCCTTGCTGTTCATCGTCTCCTTTATATAGCGCGAAACCGGCATTCCAAAGCCTCCGTAATGGTATATGGAGGATAGTATAGCATATAAGGGCAGCTTTGACCATACGGAATCGGGACGTAACGGAACTTGACTCAGCAGCCCTGACTTCCGCACGATGCCCGGCGATTCCCATTCCCTACTCCCCCAGCGGAACGGCCTCGTTCAGGCTCTTGTTGCGGTAATTCAGGTTCGTGCGGAGCGTGTAGCCCTGCTTTTCCCAGAAGGCGTTCGCCACATCGTTGTCCTTGAAGACAAGGCCGAAAATCTTGTTAATCCCTTCCCTGCGCAGGGCTTCCTCGGCCTTCTG
>JAFSSU010000378.1 GCA_017450845.1 Treponema sp. | reverse complement strand
TGATAGGAAACATCTCCTCCGTCAACAGCTCGGTGGACAAGATGGCCGGATCCTTCCGGGTCCTCTCCGGCGAGGCTCAGTCGGGCTTTGACAAGCAGCAGGCCGTCAACGAGAAGATAAGCTAGATCGAGGAGCAGTCCAAGATGCTGCAGGAGGCCAACCAGGCCATCTCCAGCATAGCGAGCCAGACCAACCTGCTCGCCATGAACGCCGCGATCGAGGCTGCCCACGCGGGCGAGGCGGGAAAGGGCTTCTCCGTCGTCGCCGACGAGATACGCAAGCTCTCCGAGACCTCGAGCTCCCAGTCCAAGACGATCGGGGAGCAGCTCAAGAAGATAAAGGATTCCATCACCGAGGTCGTCTCCGCGTCCAGGGAGTCCAGCGATGCCTTCGCCGCCGTGTCCGGCAAGATAAAGGAGACCGACGACCTGGTCATGCAGATAAAGGCCGCGATGGAGGAGCAGAACGAGGGAAGCAAGCAGATTGGCGGCGCGCTCAGGACGATGAACGAGAGCACCGGCGAGGTCCACAAGGCCTCCAAGGCCATGTCCGCCCGCAGCGCGAAGATAAAGAAGGAGATGGCGAGCCTGCAGGACGTCACGTCCAGCATGAGGCGGAGCATGGACCAGATGTCCGCCGGGGCGCAGAGGATAAGCGAGACAGGCTCCGTCCTGGGCGACATCTCCGGCAGGATGCGGGAGGCCATAGACAAGATAGGAAGCCAGATAGACCTCTTCAAGGTCTGAGCCGCAGGGGACCGGAATGCCCGGGCCGATCAGCTTGGCTCCGGCTCCCGCCCAGTCCCGCCGTGCCCTGCCCGGTACAGGTCCAGGTAGCGGGTCAGGAAGTCATAGAAGACCTGGACGTGCACGTTGTCGCTGTTCAGGTCGTGCCTCTCCACGATTATCTCCCTGGTGCACTCGGGTTTCTCTATGTGCTTGAGCAGGATGCGTTCGGTGCCTATGTCGCCCATCGCGAACTCCGGCCAGAAGCCCACCATCTTGTTGTTGCAGATCATGAAGCGGACCGCGTCGGGGCTGTCGCTCTCGAACACGGTGTTCGGCCTCATGCCCGCCGCCTTGCAGAAGCCGTCGCAGACCGAGCGGAAGTACATCTTCTCGGAGACCTGGGCAAAACCCATGTCCGCGACGTCCCTGAGGCTTATGCTGCCCGCGCCGCGGAAGCGGGGTATGTCCGGGACCGCGAGCAGGATTTCCTCCGAGCAGACGTATATGCCGTCGTCGGTACGCTTCCGGGGCCGGTAATGCTGGCGGGTGAACACCGAGATGTCGGCCAGCTCCTGGGTCTCGCTCCTGGTCACCTGGAAGCTCACGTCCGCGTCCAGCCTCTGGAACTCGAGCACCGCGTCCATGACGACGAACCAGGCCGCGAAGACGTTCAGCCGTATCTTGACCTTCTCCTGCGCCCTCAGGCTCCGTACCCGCTCGGGCAGGGTCTCCATGGCCCCGGACAGGGGCAAAAGCTCCTCGTACAGGAACTTTCCGTAGGGGCTCAGGCGGATCGACCTGCCGCTCGGCACGAAGAGGGGGACGCCGAGCTCGGCCTCGAGCCGGTGGATGGCGTTGGTGACGGCGGGCTGGCTCACGTTCAGGGCCTCCGCGCTCCGCCTGACGTGCTGCTGGCGGGCGACCTCAAGGAAATACCTCAGCTGAAAGAGTTCCATGGGCGCAGTATACGGCAAAACGGGAGCTTGTTAAAGCGACAAGAAGGCGTTTTTCCCGGCAGTTCCCTCCTATTGATACTTTCTCGTTATCAATCAAAGGGCAGCAGCCTGCCCCTGGATGTTTCCTCCCGTTGCCTTTATCTCTTTTCAAAATAACGCGATATTGCGTTTCCGGGGCTTGTTCCTTAGTTTGAGGATTACGAACAGAGGATTATCAAAAGTTATTTTTTTCCGTTCAGGCGATGTTCCATTATTTGCGAAATGCCGATTCTTAAGGTAAAATGGCAGTAATCGGAGTTGCAGGAAGATATCAGGGAGGACTCGTATATGGCAAAGAAAGAACTGGACAGGTTTGACACAAAGGCTAAGCGCGACATAAGCCTTCAGACCAAGCTCATAGGGCTCATCGGGGGCTTCATCCTGCTGTCGGCGGGGCTGGTGGCGGTCATATCGCTGACGGTGTTTGACAGCAAGCTGGTCAAGAACACCCAGAATGAGCTGAAGTACACCGAGCAGGGGGCGGCAAACGTCATGCAGGACTGGATTTCCACCCTCTCGCTGAGCGCGGACCTCCTTTCCGATTCCCCCGCCGTGCTGGGCTCGCTTTCCCGCACGGACGTGGCCGGCGGCAAGGCCTACCTGCAGCAGAAGACGGACGCGCTGGACATCGGTTTCGTCGCCGTCATCGATTCGCGCGGCACGCCCGTGTGCAGCAGCGGCTACGAGCTGAGCACGAACCTTTCCACGCTCCTGTGCGTCTCGTCCGCGCTCAAGGGCCGGGAGATGACCTCCTTCGAGCCGGTCGGCAACCTTGACCTTGCGGCCCTGGCGGCCTGTCCCATCTACGACGGCGGTTCGGTGGCGGGATGCGTCCTTGCCGGCTACGACCTGACCGACGGCGTGTTCACCGCGCTGATGCAGGACGGCTACAACGTCGAGTGCACGGTGTTCCGGGGCGACACGCGGGTCGCCTCCACCCTGGAGAACATGGTGGGCACCAGGCTGGACAACCAGCAGATTACCTCGCTGGTCATCGGACAGAAGTCCACGTATGAAGGAAAGAACGCGATAAAGGGGAGGTCCTTCTATTCCACCTACCAGCCCCTCACCAACGGCGACGGCAGCGTGGCCGGCATGCTCTTCATCGCAAAGGGGGTCGAGGTCGTCCAGCAGGTCAAGAACACGACCCTGGCCATCGTAATCCCCATCACGATCATCCTCGTCGCCGTCCTCCTCATCCTGAGCTACATGTTCATCCACTGGCTCATGTGGAGGATTTACAACGTGACGAACTTCCTCAAGGAGCTGGAGACCGGCGAGGCGGACCTGACCAAGCGCTGCAAGCTCTTCATCCGCGACGAGATAGGCGACCTGATTATCCACTTCGACCTCTTCCTGGACAAGCTGCAGCAGATAATGCGGGACGTGCAGGGCTCCAAGGCCCGGCTCAACGAGTCCGGCGACGAGATGTCGCGCAGCGCGGAGGACACGGCGGGCGCGATCTCTCAGATAATCGCCAACATCGGCGACATCTCCTCCCAGATAAGCACCCAGGGCACGAGCGTCGGCCAGACCGCCGTTGCCGTGGACGACATTTCCCGCAACATCACGGGCATGAATGAGCTGATAGAAAGCCAGACCACGGGCGTTGCGGAAGCGTCCGCCGCCGTCGAGCAGATGATCGGCAACATCTCCTCCGTCAACACGTCCGTCGACAAGATGGCCTACTCCTTCCAGACCCTCTCGAGCGACGCCCAGTCCGGCTTCGACAAGCAGCAGCTCGTCAACCAGAAGATCCAGCAGATCGAGGAGCAGTCCAAGATGCTGCAGGAGGCCAACCAGGCCATCTCCAGCATAGCGAGCCAGACCAACCTGCTCGCGATGAACGCCGCAATCGAAGCGGCCCATGCGGGAGAGGCGGGAAAGGGCTTCTCGGTCGTCGCCGACGAAATACGAAAGCTCTCCGAAACCTCTTCCGGCCAGTCCAAGACGATCGGCGAACAGCTCAAGAAGATAAAGGATTCCATTACCGAAGTCGTCGCCGCCTCGCAGGAGTCGAGCGAAGCCTTTGCGTCGGTGTCCGCCAAGATTAAGGAGACCGACGAACTGGTCATGCAGATTAAGGCGGCGATGCAGGAGCAGAACGAAGGCTCAAAGCAGATCGGCGGTGCGCTCAAGAGCATGAACGACAGCACGGTGGAAGTCCACCGGGCTTCCAGGGAAATGTCCGCCCGCAGCGAGAAGATCAAGGACGAGATGGGCAGCCTGCAGGACATAACGGGCAGTATGAAGCAGAGCATGGACCAGATGTCGGCCGGCACGCAGAAAATCAGCGACAGCGGCAATGCCCTGGAGAACATCTCCGGCCAGATGAAGGATGCGATCGAAAAGATAGGCAGGCAGATAGACCTCTTCAAGGTCTGAGCCGCAGGACGCGGGGCTGCTTGATGCCGGACGTTTGCTTTTTTCCTGTCAGGGTGCTATAATTGGTACAATACGCAGGGAAAGCCCGGGAAGCTCCGGTTTCCGGTTTTTCCCAAGATATTCAGAAGGTGGTATGATGAGTTCTGCAACTTCCGCGCGTGTCTCGCTGACAGCCAAGCTGCTGGTGATGTTCCTGGGGGTCGTCCTGCTGGCGAGCATCTCGATCGCCGCCGTGGCCTACGTCATTTCGGCCCGCAACCTGACCAAGAGCGTCAACGCCCAGCTTACGGCCCTGACCGACGGCGTCGTGAGCCAGGTCAGGGACATAAACGAGAAGAACCTGACCGCCCTCCGCTTCCTCGCGGAGCTGGACGCAGTCAAGGACGAGAACATTCCCCTGGCGGAGAAGAGCCGCCTGTTCACGGGGATAGTCTCCGCCCTGGGGGGCAGGTACGAGAACGTCGCCTTCTATGACCGCGAGGGCAACTGCATCACCGCCGACGGCCGCCTCCTGAACATGAAGGAGAGGGCCTACTTCACCGAGCCGATGGCCGGCAGGGAATACGTCTCTGACCCCCTGTTCAGCCCCGCCGTCAACGGCATCCTGCAGAGCTACAGCGTCCCCGTCCGCGGCAGGAACGGCCAGCCGATGGGCGCGATCGTCATGCTCGTCAAGGAGAACGCCCTCCTGGACGTCATCAAGGACATAGACCTGGGCGGGGGCATGCACCCCTCCGTCATAAACCACAGGGAGCGCACCACCGTCGCCAACGCGAACGAAGGCACGGATGAGTCCGGGAACGGCGAGCTGGACGACAAGTCGGGCCTGGGCCTCGTGCTGAACCACGTCTTTGAGGGAAAGGAAGGGATAGAGGACTTCGTTGACC
Organism: Treponema sp.; assembly: GCA_017450845.1. Taxonomy (GTDB): domain Bacteria; phylum Spirochaetota; class Spirochaetia; order Treponematales; family Treponemataceae; genus Treponema_D. The sequence goes on along the minus strand of JAFSSU010000378.1, from coordinate 2,538 downwards.
CCAATATCAAGGCGCACCTGATAGCGTCCTACAAGAAAGTCCCCGGGAGCAACTGGACGGTTTTCTCGGTCGCCCCCTACGACTACTACTTTGCGGGGCACGCCGCCATGAGGCACGCCATCATCATCATTATGCTCCTCATAGTGCTCATCGCCTCCGCAGTCATAGGGGTCCTCGTCACCATGCTCTTCAAGCCGCTCAAGGTCGTCAAGGACTCCATCACCAGGATTGCCAGCGGCAACGCCGACCTGACCCAGCGCATCCCGGACGCGACGAATGACGAGGTCGGCGACGTGGTCAAGGGCTTCAACAGCTTCGTGGAGAAGCTTCAGGGAATCGTCACGCACCTCCAGTCCACCAAGGGGACGCTGAGCCTCGCGGGAGAGGACATGGGGGCGACCGCCCAGGACACGGCGGCGGCCATCACGCAGATAATCGCGAACATAGAGAGCGTCCACCGGCAGATAGTCAACCAGAGCGCGAGCGTGGAGGAGACAGCCGGTGCCGTCAACCAGATAGCCAGCAACATCAGCTCCCTGGAGCACATGATAGAGAACCAGTCCGCCGGCGTGTCCGAGGCCTCCGCCGCCGTCGAGGAGATGATAGGCAACATCGCCTCCGTGAACCAGTCGGTGGACAAGATGGCGGCCTCCTTCGACTCGCTCCGTGAGGACGCGCAGACGGGATTCACCCAGCAGAAAGACGTGAACCAGCGGATCCAGCAGATCGAGGATCAGTCCAAGATGCTGCAGGAGGCCAACCAGGCGATTTCCAGCATAGCGAGCCAGACCAACCTGCTCGCCATGAACGCCGCGATCGAGGCGGCCCATGCGGGCGAGGCGGGAAAGGGCTTCTCCGTCGTCGCCGACGAAATCCGCAAGCTCTCCGAGACCTCCTCCGGCCAGTCCAAGACGATCGGCGAGCAGCTCAAGAAGATAAAGGACTCCATCACCGAGGTCGTCGCCGCATCCACCCATTCCAGCAAGGCCTTCGAGTCCGTGTCGCACAAGATAGAGGACACCGACCAGCTGGTCATGCAGATAAAGGCCGCGATGGAGGAGCAGAACACCGGCTCCCGCCAGATAAGCGAGGCCCTCCATTCGATGAACGACAGCACCATAGAGGTACGCAGTGCGTCCTCCGAGATGTCCGCCGGTAACCAGGCCATCCTGGACGAGATAAAGCTCCTTCAGGAGGCGACGGAGGCGATGAAGAACAGCATGGAGGAGATGAGCAACGGGGCCAGGAAGATAAACGACACCGGGGCCGCCCTCAGCGACATCGCCGACCAGGTGAAGGATTCCATCGGCAAGATAGGAAGCCAGATAGACCTCTTCAAGGTGTAGGGCCGGGAGGCCGTTGCGGTGACAGCGTGACCCGATGCGAGAGGCGACCCCTTGGGGCCGCCTTTTTTTTAAACTTGCCTTATGAAGATTCCCATGCTATAATTCCATAAATGCTCGGAGGAATCTGATATTTATGGAAAACAAGCAAAAAAAATCCCTGAGCCTTGTCGCCTACCTGATACTGATGATCGGCGCGGGCTTCGCCCTTCTCACCACGTTCCAGGTATTCTCCCTGTCGCGGATTGCCCGGTCCGACTCCAAGGCCGATCATGAGGCCAGCTACACGACACTCTCCGACGCGCTCAAGCAGGCGATAGACAACACGGTCGACGGCTACTACAAGGACCTGCAGGTCTACGTCGGCTCGGACGCGATGAAGAACGGCGACCTGGACGAGGCCGTCCGCTGGATGCGGGAGAACACCCGGGTCCGGGCCTCCGAATTCGAATACATGCTCATAGCGGGGCCGGACGGCCACGCGTTCACCGACCAGGGAAAGACGACGGAGATAGCCGAGCGGGACTACTTCCAGGCCGTCATGAAGCAGGGCAAGGCCCGCTACGTGGACAACCCCGTCACGGCCAAGACTACGGGAAAGACCGTCGTCCACGTGACGACCGGCCTCAAGGACAGGAACGGCAGGCTGTTCGGCGTGATCGTTGGCATAATCCCCATAGATGTGCTCATAAAGCCCGTCAAGGAGCTGAACGTGCCGGCGGGCGTCTGGGCCTTCATGCTCGACCATGCCGGGAACGTCATGTACCACCCGGCGGCCGCCGAAGGCGGGAACTTCCTGACCAGCCCCGGCGAGGGGCACGAGGACCTCATCCAGTATTCGCAGAAGATGGTCAACGGCGAGTCCGGCAAGGCCTGGATCAAATCGTACACCGGGAACGGCCAGGACCTGCTGATATACGACTGCATAAAGGACACTCCCTGGGCATTCGGCCTCACCGTCTCCCAGGGCACGATAGAGGCGCTGGGCAACAAGATAGCCCTCGCCTCCACGGGCTTCGGCGTGGGGGTGCTGATCACGATCCTCCTCCTGGGAGGGTTCGTCCTCGTCGCCGCCCTCAAGCCGCTCCGCACCGTCCGCGACACCATCCACGGAATCGCGACCGGGAACGCGGACCTGACGCGCAGGATTGAGGTCAGCTCCGGCAACGAGATAGGCCAGGTCGTGCAGGGCTTC
>JAFSSU010000377.1 GCA_017450845.1 Treponema sp. | reverse complement strand
TTACTCCTACTTCCCCGGCTGTACGCTCAAGAACAAGGCGAAAGACCTTGATATGTACGCGCGCAAGTCGGCGGAGGCACTGGGGTTTACTCTCGAGGAGATTCCTGACTGGCAGTGCTGCGGAGGAACCTATCCTCTTGCGAAGGACGAGATTGCGACCAAGCTCTCGTCCGTACGTGCGCTTGCCTCTGCAAAATCCTCGGGGCATGATTTGGTCACGCTCTGCTCCGCCTGCTACAATGTCTTGAAGCAGGTCAATGACGATATGCAGAATGATGAGAATGTCATCCTCAAGGTGAACAACTACCTGAAGCACGATGACATTGAATACCACGGTGAGACGAAAATCGTCCACTACCTTGAGGCTCTCCGCGATGTCGTGGGCTGGGACAAGCTCAAGCAGGCCGTGAAGAATCCGTTCAAAGGAAAGAAAATCGGGGCCTACTACGGCTGCCTCCTCCTGCGCCCCGGCAAGGTCCTTCAGTTTGATGACCCGGAGAACCCGCAGATCATCGAGGACTTCATCAAGGCCATCGGCGGAACGCCGGTCATCTACGCCCAGAGGAACGAGTGCTGCGGGGCATACGCAGGATTCGAGGACGAGTCCATTCCGCAGAAAAGGGCCGCAACCATACTGGCCAACGCGGAGGATATGGGCGCGGACTTCCTCGTCACAAGCTGCCCCCTCTGCCGCTACAACCTCATCAAGAACAAGGGCGACAGCAAGCTGGGCGTAATCTACTTTACGGAGCTTCTTGCCGAGGCCCTTGGGGTGAAGGAGGCATGCAATGCTTAAGAGCGAATGTGAAGAGATAAAGAGCCAGCTCCTTTCCATAAGCGGTGTCAATCCCAAGAAGTGCATGGTCTGCGGCAAATGCTCCGCGACCTGCCCCAACTATGATTCGATGGAATACCACCCGCATCAGTTCGTGCAGATGGTGGAGAACGGCGAGATTGAGCGCCTCCTTGAGTCCAAGTCCATCTATGCCTGCCTGTCATGCTTCGCCTGCCTGGAGCGCTGTCCGCGCCAGGTGGAGCCTGCCAAGCTGATTGAGGCCGTCAGGATGGTCGTGGAGCGCAAGAGGGGTCCGCAGCACCTGACCCCGGAGGCCGTCGCCGAGATGTCCAAGATTGACGACGAGCTGCCGCAGCAGGCGATAGTCAGCGCGTTCAGGAAGTACCGCAAGTAAGGAGTGGCAGATGGAAAGAATAGGTGTTTTCGTATGTCACTGCGGCACGAACATTGCCGGAACAGTTGACGTTGAGAAAGTCGCGGAGGAGCTGGGAAAGGTAGACGGAGTCGTGTATTCGACCCACTATACCTACATGTGCTCTTCCGCCGGACAGAAGATGATAGAGGACCACATCAAGGATGACAAGCTCACGGGCGTCGTCCTGTGTTCCTGCTCTCCCCGTATGCACGAGAAGACTTTCCGTGCCTGCGCGGAGCGGGCCGGCCTGAACCAGTTCAAGGTCGAGATTGCGAACATCCGCGAGCAGACCTCATGGGTCATGAAGGATATGCCCCAGGCGACAGAGAAGGCGATTGCCCTCGGAAAGGCCGCCATCGCAAAGACAATCCTGAACACGCCCCTGACCCCCGGCGAGACCCTGGTGACAAAGCGCGCCTTGGTCATAGGCGGAGGAATCGCGGGCATCACAGCCGCTCTCGACATTGCCGACGCAGGATTCCCGGTTGACATCGTAGAGAAGGACTACACGGTCGGCGGTAAGATGGCCAAGCTGGACAAGACCTTCCCGACGCTCGACTG
>JAFSSU010000376.1 GCA_017450845.1 Treponema sp. | reverse complement strand
GGTATACTATAGACCCCGCCACGATGACGGGGACGGACTTCATGGAAATGCCGGTGGATTTGAACTGAATCGGACAGGCACGGACGTGCCGTGTCCTTTTCATATGTTACACACATCTATTAAGGAGGATTTCGTATGGAGAAATCAAGGTTGAAGGTCATGGCTCTGGCCATAGTGATGGTGTTGTTCTCGGCCGCGGGTGCGTTCGCGCAGAGCGGTAACCTGCTGACAAACGGGGATGCGAGCAAGAGCACAACGGGCTGGGTTGACCCGGACAATGCTTGGTCATCCGTGTCCGCGCAGTGGAACCGCACAGGGAAGATGTTCTGGCCGGCCAGAAAGAAAACCGGTGGGAGTCGCATGTATCAGGATGTCGCCATCGGCTCTGGCGAGGGGCGGACGGCGACGCTTTCCGCATTTGCGCACGGCTACGGAAGCGACAAGGACAAGGCCCTGCTCCGGCTGGAATTCCTCAGTGCCGGTGGGAGCGTCATAGACAGCTCGGAATCAGACTATGTTTCCGGGGAACGGGATAAGAACGCCTGGCGGAAGATAAGCATAAGCCGGACGGTACCTGCCGGGGCGGTCACGGCCCGGGTCTCTCTAGTCGGCATAAACGGGCACAACACGACGAGCGACTGCGACTCCTATTTTGCGGATGTCGTGTTCACCGTGAGCGGTTCCGTGAGTTCCTCAAAACCTGCTTCCTCCGGAAATCAGGGAACGTCTTCAAACGTCAGCCTGATTTGCACCATGGAACCCGGAGACAGCGTGAAGTTCAGTCTTCCCGGCGCAAGCTCCACGACATGGGCGAGCTCCGACAATTCCGTCGCGACGGTAAGCAAGAAAGGCAAGGTCAAGGCCGTAGACGAAGGAACCGCCATCATCACGGCAAGCTCCGGCTCCGTGACGATGCGGATACAAGTCGAGGTGGAAGAGTAGCGGGGAATCCCATGCATCAGTGGCGGCATCTCCCTGCGGGGGTGCCGTGTCCTTTTCATATTTTACGCACAACAATTAAGGAGGATTTCGTATGGAGAAATCAAGCTTGAAGGTCATGGCTCTGGCCATAGTGATGGTGTTGTTCTCGGTCGCGGGAGCGTTTGCGCAGCAAAAGACAGACGGCACCTGGGTGCTGACGGACACGGAGGCTTTCACGCCGAAGGGAACGAGGACGAAAAGGGACAGTTCGTCTTGGCACAGCACAGCCAGGATAACGGTGTTGGATGATGGTACGATTGTTTCCTACGTGTTACTGCAAAAAGACAAGGACCCTAACGTACCCAAAGCATCTGTTGAAGCCTACCACGAGTGCACGCCCCCGAAAGGCTCCTACAAGCCGGATGAGGAAGTCGAGCTCACGATGTACGCGTATGAAAAGTACGTAAGCGGCATAAACGGTGGCATGTCGACCTGCAAACTCGTCTCCGAAAACAAGACTGCGGACAACGTAAAAAAAGGCCGGTGGGCATACGGGGACAACCTGCTGGCGGATTTCAAGGAGAGCGGTTATCGCGGGGGATGGCTGTACAGCAAGGACAACAAGCGGATTACCGTTACGGCAAAGCTGCCTACGAAGGCAGCATACGGGGACCGCATCGCCATCCTGTTCGAGGATAGCACGGGCAGAGACTCAATGGGCGGCGGGCCGCAGTACGAATACGCCGGCGCGTCCTGGTACGCATGGATTTTCACCTACCAGGCACACGGCAGTGCGGCAAGCACGTGCGACTTCGGTCTGGACGTGGGAGAATACATAAACCTCCTCTCCGGTACCTGGCAGAGCTCCGACCCGTCCGTCATCAAGATAAACAAGAAAGGCAGGGCGACCGCCGTAGGCGAAGGAACCGCGACGCTCACGTCCTCTTCCGGCAAGAAGCTCGTCATCAAGGTTGTGGAGGAGTAAGGCTGTTCAACGGATGCCAACGGGTGTCCGTTGGACGTTGCACCAGACCGTCAAATTTGCCCACGCTGGTAGGCAGCCATCAGGAAGTCGTTGACCTGTGCCTGCCAGCCTTTGCCCATCGAACGGAAGTGCTCCAGCAGCTCCTTGTTGATGCGTATGGATATCTGCTCCTTGATTGGCTGGGCCGGTTTGAAATACTGCGTGTTGCCGAAATGAAAACCGGAGAAATCTGTAATTTCCGGGATTTCGGATGTATCAATCTCGCTGTCGGGGACGGCGTTCTTCTCACATTCCGCTATAATATCTTCTAATCTGCTCATAGTAAAACTTCCTTTCCCGCTCGGTTGCGAGTCTTGCTGATATAATCCGCCTCTTGCCGTTCCTTGGCGTGTACACCACGAAAACGACCAGTTGGCTCCGCACCCTGCCTATAACCTGATATCTGTCTTCATCGACTGTCGAGTGCACAGGGTCATACTTCTCTTGGAAGAATTCGTCATCAAAGACTTGTTCCGCCTCCTCGAAGGACAGCCCCTCTTTGTTCTTTTTCTTGTGCTTCCTAATATTTAAGGCGGCTTTCTTTGGGTCGCCCTCAAACTCCTCCTTGTTTCCCATATAAAAGATTGTATCACGTTCTCATATCACACGCAAGCCTAGTTTTTGCCTTGAAAAACAAATTTACCTATTCGTATCGGAAATATTCCTTGTGTTTGCCCCGGCGGTCCCCTGTGCCACTGCAAAGCTGTGACAAAAAATGTCATTGTCAAAAATGCAAGTCACAATGTTTTTTTCACAGGTATGATATAATAATGGGATGGTTCGCTCGGAAACGGGCGTGCCATCCCATTTTTTATTCATACGGCATAAGGAGGCTCTATGAAAAAGCTTAAGATGATGAAGCTGGGCATGTTCGCCCTGACGATGCTGCTGGCGGGGACGGCATTCGCCCAGAGCTCGAAGCTCAAAAGCGCGGTGAAGGACGACTTCGTCACCATCTCCGGGGGAAGGCTGGACCCCTATATGATTATGAAGACCGAAGTTCCCCAGTGGATGTACAAGGAGGTCATGGGGGACAACCCGTCCAAGTGGAAGAACAACAACAACCCCGCCGAAAACATGGGCGTGTACAATGCGATAGCATTCTGCAACAAGCTGAGCATGATGATGGGGCTTACACCGGTCTACACCGTGAAGGGTACCACGAACCCCAGCCACTGGGGGACATTGCCCAAGAAGGAGGACGAGGACTGGAAGAAGATTAAGGTCAACAAGGATGCGAACGGCTTCCGCTTCCCGACGAGCGAGGAGTGGGTATACGCGGCAAGAGAGGGGACCAAGGAATCATCTTACGATTACAGCGGCAGCAACGACCCCGACAAGGTCGCCTGGTACTATAGCAACAGCGTGATTGACAGGACCCGGCAGCCCCACAACGTCGGGAAGAAGTCCCCCAACGCCTTAGGCATCTACGACATGAGCGGGAACGTTGCCGAATTCGTGCACGGTGATACCGACTATACGAAGTTCATGATGAACGGCGGCAACTACGACCTTACTGAGTCTAATGTCAAAGCCAAGGCAGCCGGTTCGGTATGGACTTTCGGAGGCATCGGAGGGTCCTTCGACAGGGACAACTACGGCATCCGCCTTGTCCGCACGGTAACGGAAAGCAATTCATCATCCGGCGGCTCGGACGGCGGAGAGGCAGACCTCCTCCTGTACACGGGCGACAGCATGAGGGTGTCCGTCTCCGGCGGCACCAAGTGGAAAAGCTCTGACAAGTCCGTCGTGACGGTGAACTCTCAGGGCAAGGTCGTCGCGGTCGGCGCAGGAACCGCCATACTCAAGTCCAACAAGGGCCAGACGCTCACGGTCATGGTCGAAGGAGACGATGACGACTGGGACGACGAGGACTGGTAGACGGCCCTGCTATGGGTGAGACCCAACCGGAACCGGCAAAAGCCCGTTCCGGGCATTATGGAGCCGGAAGGTTCCAGAAAGCACTTTACGAGGAATGGGAATGATGAAAAGAACGAGATGTATGGCAACAGCGGTTGCCGCGCTAATGGTCGCCTGCGTGAGTCTCGCAGGCTGCGGGGGCAGTTCCGGCAGTAGCAAGGCCGGGGGAGAATCCAAGGCAAGCGAGGCCAAGTCTGTCGAGACCACGGCCAAGAAGGACTCCGAAGTCAAGGTTGGCTCTGTCTACGTGATGAAGACCGAAGTGACGCAGGGCCAGTACAAGGCGGTCACGGGGGCAAACCCGTCCAAGTTTGCTGGCAACGACGACTGGCCCGTGGAGAGGGTGTCGTGGTACGACGCGCTGGCGTTCTGCAACCTGCTGAGCGAGAAGGAGGGGCTCAAGCCCTGCTACAGCGTGAACGGCAGCACGAATGCGGGCAAGTGGGGCGAAGGCGGCAAGGACTACAAAGACAAGGACGTGGAGCTCAACGAGAAGGCGAACGGTTGGCGGCTTCCGACCGTAGAGGAGTGGCTTGCGGCGGCGGACGACGGACATCTCTACTCCGGCGGCGACAACATAGACGACGTGGCTTGGTACGTCAAGAACAGCGACGATCACCCGCAGAAGATCGGGACCAAGGCGGCAAACGCGAACGGCCTGTACGACATGACCGGCAACGTGTATGAGTGGTGCTGGGACAAAGAAGGTTCAGGCCACGTCCGCCTTGGCGGCTCCTGGAGCAGCAGCACCGACCAGTGCGCTGTCTCCGTCTCCAAACTAAGCAGCGGTTCGCGCGGGGGCGACATCACGGGATTCCGCCCCGTCCGCAACGCCAACTGACGGTTTTGCAACAGAACAACAAAAATTTCCCAAGCTTCCGGTCCTGCGGATAAAGCGAAGTCCACCAAGAAAGCTTGTAAGAACATCACGACCTGTGCTATACTATTAGTATGGCACAGGAGTTCTTTATGAACGAGGAGGAATACGCATCTCAGGCAGGGACAGGCGTACTGCTTAATCCCCGCATGGACTCGACCTTCAAGGCCCTGTTTACGCAGAAGACGAAGGACTCCTACGAGGCCATGAGGTCTTTCCTCAGCGCGGCCACCGAGCGGACGGTAAGGTCATGGCAGCTTACTGCGAACGATGTCCCCCGCGAGTTTCTCCGGGCAGCGTGATGTGAGCTACGACATCTCCTGCGAATTCGACGATGGCATGGCTGCGGACATTGAAATGCAAGCCTTCGACCAGAAGTACGATTATGGCAAACGGGCCGAGTATCAGGTCGCGAGGCTGGAGACGACCTACCTCAAGAAGGGGGATGGATGGGAGAAAGCTCCGACCGTCTACCAGATAAGTGTCTTGGATTTCAACTATGATGGGGTTGAGAACGCTGACGAGGGCACTCCTAAAAGCCCGGAAAAAACGAAAAGTCCGGTGAGCCGCTATGCCATGAGGACGAAGGACGGAAGGGAGCTTGCCAACGCGCTCAACATCATCTTCGTGGAGTTGCCGAAGGCAAAGGGGGCTTGAGGACAGCCTTGAGACGAACACAGCCCTTGAGAACTGGGCGATATTCCTGAAAGACGCAGACAATCCCAAGAAGGCGGATATCATACGGAAGCTTACAAATAAACAGGAGGGGCTTATGAACGCACAGAAATCACTCTCTTCAATCAGTGCGAATCGCGACCTGTGGATAGCGCAGTACCATCAGGAGCTTCACGAGCGTGACCGCATCTCGGGGCTTTCGGCGGCACGGAGGGAAGGCTTGGATGAAGGCATAAAACAGGGCATGAAACAGGGTATAAAACAGGGCGTGATGCAAGGACAAATTGCCCTAGCGAAGAAATTCATGGCGCTGGGACATACGGCGGAAGAAGCCGCAGAGTTCGCGGAGATAGACATCAAGTTGCTCAAGTAGCTGGCTTCTGAAATAGATTCTCCCATCCCCCCAGAATGACCCGGTCACGGTGCGTGGCCGGGCTTTTTTTGCTGTGACAAAAAAATGTCATTGTCAAAAATGCAAGTATAAGCAGGATACGGAAAGGGGACAGGGCACCCTCCCCTTCCAGCAGGGGCAAGAAGATTGTCATCAAGGTGGAGGAGGAGTAAGGCCAACCTGGGCTGTGGCAACCATCCTGCTACAGCCCGAATCCTGCCCGAAGTCCTGTCTCCGGGCAGGGGATGTTCCTGCTCTTGGCCTCCCCCTGCACAAAGCAAGCAAAATGTGTTATAGTGAGGAAAGGAGGTCGATATGTCTTACGAAGCCATCGCGAAAGAAGCCGCCAGCCTTACGTTCGCAGAGCAGCTCAAGTTGATTGCCCTGCTCGCGAACCTCATGAATGCGAGAGAAAGCAAAAAAGAAACAGCCGCACCGGTCAAAACAGATTACAGGGATACATATCCCAAGGGATTCTTTGAGCTGTTCGGAAGTGACCCGGGACTTGACATGGAGGAGCCGGAAGATATTCCGTTAGAACTTGACGATCAGGAGTTTTTCGAATGACTTACTTCATAGATTCCAATGTTGTCATTGATGCCATTCGAAGCAGGAATGCAGAGATAATATGCGGGCATTTCGAGGATAAAGATTTCTCTCAGATGAAAGTTCCCGCCATCGTAGTCACGGAGCTTGAGTATGGTGCCCGGCACAGTTCGGATTATGCAAGGCGGAGAAAGCAATACAGCGATTTTATAAGAGATTTTGAGATTGTTCCCTTCTCCGGCAAGGAGGCCGAAGCCTACGGACTAATCCGCCAGCAGCTCTCGGCAGACGGAACTTCCATAGGCGGGAATGACATGCTCATCGCCGCAACGGCCCTTGCCAATGATGCGACGGTCGTAACGCACAACGTAAAGGAATTCTCCAAGGTCAAGGGGCTCAGGATAGAGGACTGGACAAAGTAGCCCCCGGCAATCCCCTGCCACTGCAAAGCTGTGACAAAAAATGTCATTGTCAAAAATGCAAGTCACAATGTTTTTTTCACAGGTATGATATAATAATGGGATGGTTCGCTCGGAAACGGGCGTGCTGTGCCATTTTTATTTTAAATCCATACGGATAAGGAGGCTTTTCTTATGGAGAAATCAAAGCTGAAGGTCATGGCAGTAGCCATTGCGATGGTGTTGTTCTCGGCCGCGGGGGCGGTCGCGCAGAACAACCTGCTGACAAACGGGGATGCGAGCCAGGGGCTGCGCGGGTGGACGGAGCCTTTGGGCGGGAACGAGTGGGAGGCTACGACGATTTCCGAAGTTCCCCCTATCAGCGGCCCCTACTTCTATCCCAAGAAGTTTAAAGGCTTGCGAGCGTCAGGAGCTCCAGATTGGAAAGCCAGAGGAGGGAAGTATACGCAGCTCATGCAGACGGTTTCCGTTTCTTCTTCCTATGTTGAGGGCCGGACGATGACCCTCTCCGCAGATGCACGTGGATGGCCTGGCCAAGATGATGCTGTAATCCTCCAAGTCCGGTGCTTTGATTCCAGCAATAAACTGCTTGCATCCAAGGACTCGAACTATGCCCAAGGAGGCAACTGGAAGAAAATAAAAGCCAGCCTCGTTGTCCCTTCGGGAACGGTAAAGGTTGAGGTAGGTCTTTTTGTGCACCAGTTGCAGGGCTCAGTGGACGGCTACATCGACAACGTGTCGCTGACCGTACAGTAAGCCACTTGTATCTGTGGCAGCCTCTCCCTGCGGGGGACTGCCACAGCCAGTCCCCTGCCCGGAAGCAATCGTTCTTGTTGAGGCTGATTGCCTGCAATCTGTCTGTGAATCCCCTGCTCCAGCCCGGACGACACTCGGTTTAGCTTTGCCCAAGCGTTTGGTCGCGTGAAGCTCAAGCATTTTGCCGCGTGAAGCTCAAGCGTTTTGCCGCGTGAAGCTTAAGCGTTTTGCCGCGTGAAGCTTAAACGTTTGGTCATTGAATCAATGAGAGTTGTAGCCATAAAATTAAAACACTAGCCAAGAATTCACTGCTGCCCAAGCAAAATATAAGCATAAGCCAGACGGTTCCCCAGCCACCGCAAAACTGTGACTAAAAATGTCATTGTCAAAAATGCAAGTCACAATGTTTTTTTCCAATAGCATGCTATAATAAGAGAATAATGCGGACAGGCGCGGGCGTGCCGTGTCATTTTCATATTTTACGAACATCAATTAAGGGGGCTTTTCTTATGGAGAAATCGCGGATAAAACTGGCGGCACTGGTCGCGCTGCTCCTGCTTGTCTCGGCTGCGGGGGCATTCGCGCAGGACGATGACTTTGAGGAGAACCTGCTGACGAACGGCACTGCGGACGATGGGCTGGACGGATGGACGGACTACGATGGCATTTGGGCTACGGACAGGAAGGTCGTCTCTCCCCATGACGGGGCCTTCT